>NZ_JAPZQM010000543.1:0-5285 GCF_027530565.1 Microcystis sp. LE19-10.1B
AACCCTTACACAGAAAGACATTGCTTCGATTTTGGCTAATTGTTTTCTATCTAGAACGAGCTAATCAATTGAGTCTCTTGCCCTATAAGGATTTAGTCGATTTATGCCCCCTGATCGAATCATACCAAGTAACGAAGAACCGGATTTGATTAGAAAAGTAGAGACTCAACTCTTTGATCGCGTCGGTCATGAATGGGTTTTAAGGCTTCGGGGACCGAAAGGGGACAGGGGAGAAAAAGGGGAAAAAGGTGAGCGAGGAGAACAGGGACCGCCTGGACAAGTTCCCGATCTCGACGGGATTCTTAAGCGCCTGACAGGTCTTGAAACCAGACTGGAAGAGTTAAACAAACTCAAACCCAAACTAAATCTCATCCTCTATCTTTTCCCCATAGCAGGTTTCATCTTGCTCTCAATCATCCTAATTGCGACCGGACAGAACGGCTACTTTTGGAAGGAGTTTATACCATGAATAACCCTTGGCAGCTTTCAAAGCTTGTAACTGAAAACAAAAACTTTACAAACTTAAGTCATTGAAGGAATCCAACCATGACCTACAACACCACAGAAACCATTCAACGCTTGTGGGCAACCTTTTTGAGAGATCAATTAGGAGCGATGCCCCCGGAAGAGCGCCAACAGTACGAACAGCAACTGGAAGACCGTTTCGGTGAACTACTCAAGGGGGCGGCCGACGGTTCCAGTAGTCCCGATAGTTTCCTCGATTTAATGGGATTTGGACCCAAAGGACCGATTCCCTTCGAGAACGTTTCCTATCCCTATATCCAGCCAGATTTCGATGATTCCGTCGTTCCTAGTCAACTCCACGCCGCCGCCGAACTGTACTATATCTACCAACACGAACGGATGAAAGTTTTTCAAGTCATCCAAGTGCTGCAGCGTCTGTTTAGAGAGGGACGGATGCGGATTCAACGGGGACCGGGGGCGCGAGGTCTATATTTACTTGACAAATGGAAACCTTTGCGCTATACGATCCGCGATCGGATGATGGCCTATCGTCGCGCCTTTAACTACGGTAATGCCCAACCAGCTTCGGGGGCGATCATTAACCGCAATTTTCACCGGCAATTAGTCGGGTTTATGGTAGCCGTTGCCCAATATTTCCGGGATTTATTGATCGGGGAAGTAATTCGCGGTGGCACTCTCATTGAACAGCGACCCTTTGGCAGTATCGGCACGGTTCAACGCATCGGCTTGGATCTGCGCTATGCTCTCGATCGCTCCACCTACGGTAACATTTTGGCCCTGACGATGGAAACCGGACATTATCTCAATACCGTTCTCAACCTTTTGGATGCACCCGATATCAAAAAAGCCTTCGATGCCAATACCAAATGGGATGTGATCGAAATCGTCTCCAATCGCTATCTGGGGGGTATTGCCGAACCTTCCCAACGGGCAAAAATGGCGGAAAGCGGTCGTCGGATTCTGCAATTTGTCGCCGATAACGACTTTAAAACCGCCCTCGACCCGATTTTATTCCAATCGGAACTCAGACCCATGGGCCCCCATTCGGAAGCTTGGTTGGCTGCCTATCGCATGACTCCCGAAGGCCGGGCCTTTCCGGGGGTAACTCCGGCGCTACGCAGTGTTATCGGTTCGGAGTCTGCTGGGGTGTAACGCTATTATTTTAGAGGTGTCCCGATGAGTGCCACTCTTTTGCCCGATTTCTCCATTAACCTCAATCAACGCCGTTGGTCTTGTGTCCTCGATCCCAACCTAGCCTTATCGGATTATGGTCTGCTCCTGGTCAAACAATTAGGACGATTTCTCGAATTATGGATAGCGCGAGAATTTTGGCATCTAATTGATAATAGCGATGTTTTCGATCGCTGGCGGCCTTGGCTAGAAGCGTCCCCAGAGAAGGGCAATTGCCCATCCCTTCTTACTCCGGAACTTTCTTCTCAAACCCGTCGCACTTTGCGGGAATGGGAAAGACTGCGACTAGAGACGGATTTAGGTAATCATCATCTATTTTGGATCGGCGATGGGCTTGGTGAATCCCTTTTGCCCAAAGAAACCGACAGCAGTTTAGTCAGTCGTTGGGAATGGTTAGCCCGCAGTTTGGATAGACAAATTCACACTGATCTGCTCGGCTATGCTTTCCGAGATGCGATCGCTTTGAGTGCCGCCTTGGGGTCGGCCTTTATCCTAACCCATCGCTCCCCGGAAGATCGGGCCCGCAACTTACCCCCAGTAATCTGTTCTACCTTGGAGAGTTGGGGCATCAACTGTCAGGAAATTGACCAACAAGATGCGATCGCTGCTTTGGAACGGGAACAATTACGCCAGTTATTCATCCAGTCTGGAGTCTCCAAATTGCTCTGGATGGGGTTCCACCCAGTGGTTCTGCATTTAGTGGTTCCGGAAGCAATCAGGATCGCTCCTCCTCCCAGTTGGTGCGAAGATATTTCTGCGAGCGAATTGGAATTAGAAGACTGGTCAGAAACTAGGGGAGAAAAATTTGATTTTTGGCAGGGTGCAAGGGGATTTTGGTATGAGATTTAACGTTGAAAAACCTTCCTTTTATTTTTCCAGCTGACTTCTTACCCAATTCCGAAATGCTTTTACTAACTCTAGGTAATCTGTCTGGCCAGCTTGTTGTAAAAATATAGCAATTTCTAAGATGGGTAAATTAGGAAAAAACTGACTTGTTGGGGAGGTGATATAAGTGCCATTTTGTAATTGTTGGATAACCAGAGATTCCCCATTATAAACCCAAACCTCTGCCACGCCTAGATCTGCATAAACCTGAAGGCGATTTTGAGAACTGCTGGTGACATCAATTTCTATGACTAAATCTGGTGCAGGGTCTTCATTGAAGTCCAGTCGCTTTTTCCCCCGAACCGCCTCAATATTATCAATGTAAAAACATTCATCCGGTTCTGCACCACTCAATTTAGGGCGTTTAAAGGTGGTAGAACCAAGGGGATAAATCGGGACTGCTGATTCTTCCGCTAGGGTTTCGACAAAGCGACCGATGAGGGTTTTACTAAATTCGTGTTCTGGGGAAGGAGCCATGATTTCTAAATTGCCACGATTGTAGGTCAGCCGCAGACGGCGATCGCTCATTTCTTCTAGCAGCGTTTCGTAGGTTTCCCAGCTAATCCCGGACAGGTGAATTATTTCAGCCGGTGGTGCGAGCAGTGTTGCAGTCATAGATTCAAGCAAAAATCCCATGCTTCCATTTTAGAATACTGATAACTGATATATGAATAATTCACGACCAGATAGTGCCAATTCTCTGCGTATTAACCAACCAGACTTAGTAATGGTGGCCGTTGCCGGTCAAATTGCCCATCCGGTCGGTCAGGCTAATCCCTATCGCATCGGTCATGATGGCATACCCCGAATCCTTCCGGCCACTGGGGGAATTGTCCTCAATCAACGGGTTGGCGATCGCTGTGTGGGTTTAATGGGGGATCATATTGAGCCGGGGGTGGCTCTCCATAATAATAGTCGGGAAATTATCGGCAGTCGTCGCGGCCCGAATCTTGCCCTGATTACCTATGCTTGTTTGGGCAATCGCGCTAGGGTGATTACTGGACCTGCCACGGGTCAATCGGGTCTGGTGACGGGAAAACATGGCGGAGTGGACCATGTTTTGGTAGATTTTCCCCCTGCGGTTTTGCGTCGCCTACGGATCGGCGATCGAGTGCAAATCTATAGTTATGGTTTGGGGTTAAAATTATTAGACTATCCGGATCTGCGTTTATTTAACTGTTCCCCCGATTTTCTGCGACGTTGGGGTTTAATTCCTGGCGACCGCACTTTACAAGTACCCGTGACTCATTTTGTCCCTGCTGCTGCTATGGGTTCGGGATTGGGCAAAAATACAGTCTGGCGTGGTGATTATGATATCCAGCTATTCGATCCGCAACTTCGCCGCCGCTATCGTCTTGATACTCTTCGATTTGGCGATTTGGTTGCCATTGGCTCGGCGGATACCCGTCACGGTCCTAGTTACCGTCAAGGTCGGATTACTTTCGGGATTATCGTCCATGGCGATAGTACGGTCAGTGGTCATGGTCCTGGGGTTATGCCTTTACTAACGGGTTCCTGCCAACGTTTACAACCTCTCTACGATAGCAGGGCTAATTTTGCCGCTCTGTTTAATTTGCGATCGCTACCCCCCGCCCAAGTCTATTCTCCTCTGGTCAATTTTTCTGGTATTACCCCTCGGTCTGGGGAAGTTTCTGTTAGTCGCACTTAATTTTTTATGGTTGAGCTAGAAACTCAATTATTGTTAAGTTTTTCTAATTTCTTGGCAAGTTTTTCTGGAAAATTTTACAATGATCTCTTATAGCAAATCAAGCTTCGTCTTAATTAAAACCTCGATTTTTCCCCTAATCTACATTCCCAAATTAAATGTTAAGATTAGCCCAATTATTGGCAGAAATATATTACTGTAATCTTGACAAGACCGTCTTGCACCTACTTTTATTGATTGTTTCCTATTTTTCAGATAGACGAAGCTTTTATTTAGCCAGAAAACAAGTTAGGAGAGAAAAGACAATGAATAACCAGCATCAGCAAAATCTTGGCTCTTTGTTCACCGATGTGTCCTATCAAGTAGTTTCAGAAATTTATAAGCACGATCATCACTACTATATCATCCATCTAAAGGAAGATCAGGAAAAAAATTATTTAAAAGAATTAAAAAAATCTTTTGTTGAGGTGGATCAATTTGAAGTCAACGGTCAATATTTTATTATTCTCGATGTATCCGGTCAAATTAAATCTTCTGCCCAAGAAATCGCCCAACTTCTCTCGGAAAGAGAACTACAAATTGCCACCCTAGTGGCCCTGGGACAGGCTAATAAACAGATAGCCCATCGCTTACATATTAGTGAATGGACTGTTGCCAGCTATTTACGGCGAATTTTTGCCAAATTAGGGGTAGATAGTCGTGCTGCTATGGTCTTCCGTTGTGCCGCTCTCATTCAACTGTTGCAATCAGATTTCGATGTTCAGGAATTAGCAACTATTTAATTGGCTAGGGCTTGCTGAGTAAATCTAAAAACCTTGTTGGATAAGGCTTTTAGACTTTTTTGACCTCAAAAAGTCCCGACCCTTGCAGTGATTGAGGGGAAAATTCCGGGACTTTTTGCCTGAAAATTAGGTAACTGTAGTTTAGACTAAAAAATTTGCCTAAAAATAATCCAGCCTTATGAAAATAGCTGAAATCAAAAATCTTGAAGCAAAAAGTAGAGTTAGGATGCTTTTGTTGCCGATTTTTTAGGGGTTGAATGTCGTTTTTTCACAGT
>NZ_JAPZQM010000293.1:0-5383 GCF_027530565.1 Microcystis sp. LE19-10.1B
TACCAAGCGATGTACTACAAGAAGGATAATGCAAGGTTTTTGAACGTCCCAATCCTATTTTCGCAGCATGAACATCGGACTTTAACAGGTCAAAAGCTTTATTTTAAAAGGGTTTTACCATTATTCAGCAAACCCTAAATATTAGTACAAAAGCTCAGACTTTCCCCTCTCCCATGCAGTCCTAAGCTAAACGGCGCTTAACCTGCATGATCCAATAGCTATAACCCTTTTGGAGTCTATATCGGTGATCCGAAGTAAAAGCCGTTTAGCTTACTATCCCTCGGCCATTAAGCGCAATAATTCGTCAGTGGATAGCTTGCCGCTGGCGTCGGTTCCCTCCAATAAACTATCGGCGAGATCGCGTTTATGGTGGTGCAGATCGACAATTTTTTCCTCGATCGTATCCTTGGCCACTAAGCGATAAATCGTCACCGGACGTTTTTGGCCGATGCGGTGAGCGCGATCGGAAGCCTGATCCTCCACTGCGGGATTCCACCAGGGATCAAGATGGATAACATAATCGGCCGCGGTGAGATTTAATCCTGTCCCCCCAGCTTTTAAACTAATTAAAAATACGTCCCCTTCCCCCGCTTGAAAGGCTTTCACCTGTTTCTGCCGATCGCCAGCAGGGGTACTACCATCGAGGTATTGATATTTTATCTGTCTTTGCTCGAGATAACTGCGGACAATCGCTAAATGATCGACAAATTGACTAAATACCAACGCTTTATGCTGATTATCCAATAAATCATCCAGAATTTCCCCGAAACGGGACAATTTCGAGCCGGCTAAATCCAAATCTGGAGCCACTAACTGCGGGTGACAGCAGGCCCGGCGTAATTTCATGATCTCTGCCAGTACCTGGAGATGTTTTGCCCCAGCGGTGCTGTCACTCTCGCTTAATTTCTCCAAAGCACGCCGCCGTAAGGCCTCGTAAAACGCCTTCTCCTCGACGCTTAACTCGATCGGGACTAAAATCTCGGTACGCGGCGGTAATTCCGCCAGAACTTGGTTTTTGGTGCGCCGGAGAAGGAAAGGCCGCACCAGTTTTTTTAACTGTTCGCGAGCGGTTTTATCGCCGTATTTTTCGATCGGGGTGGCGAAACGGCGATCAAAACTTTCCAAGGAACCCAACAATCCGGGGTTAATAAAACGGAAAAGATTCCATAATTCCCCTAAATGATTCTCGATCGGTGTTCCCGTGGTGATTAGTTTAAAATCCCCCCGCAGATTCATCGCTGCTTTCGATCGCTTGGTGGAGAAATTCTTAATCGCTTGGGCCTCATCGAGAACGATTGTCCGCCATTCCACCCCGGCCAACATGGTAGCCACTTCTTCCTGCTGTAATAACCCATAGCTACACACCAACAGATCAAAAGGTTGCAGTCGATCGAGTAGTGCTTGCCGATCGCCTGTTCCCAATTGGATGATATTTAAGGTGGGTGCGAACCTTTCCGCCTCACTAATCCAGTTCAAACATACTGAAGTAGGGGCGATCGCTAAAGTCGGTCCCTCCGAGGCGCGGGTAAGGATCACTGCTAGGGCCTGTAAAGTTTTCCCTAATCCCATATCATCGGCCAAACAGGCCCCAGCCCCCCACCGGGCCAGCCTAGCTAACCAGCGAAAGCCTTCCAATTGATAGTCGCGCAATTCTGCCTGTAGAGTTGAGGGGACTTCTGGAGTAAAATCCTGACTCTCCTGAAAGCGTTGTAAATTATCGCGCCAACGTTTATCGGCCTTGAGTTGTCCCACTTCCTCGCTGAGTTCCGAGAGCATCGGGGCAGCGAAGGGATGAAACCGCAAACCGTCCCCGGACTTTTCCGAGAAAGCGCGCATTTCCTGTAACCGTTCCCGAAATGCCTCGGTTAGGGCGAGAAATTGACCATCTCCGAGGGGAATAAACCGCCCCGGCGATCCCTCTAGCAATTTCATCAACTCCTGCATACTCAGCACCGATTTCTCCTCTAGGTGCAGTTCCCCACTGACGGCAAACCAATCCCGTTGACTGTGGATATTTAGGTGTAGGTCTTGTAATCGAAGCTGACGCGACACCCGCCATTTTTCCCCTTCCGGCCATTCCACAAGGACGCTATCGTTTAATTCCCGCAATTCCAGCAGTAGATCTAGACAATCCTCTGGATTTTCTAGCCGCCATTCCCCATTTTCTTCCTCGAAACTGATCAGGATCGGACAAGAATCGATCGCCGTTTGTGCCAGTTTTTTCTCCAGGGCCAAATCCCTAGTTGTTTGCAGCCGTTCCCCCTCGATCTCGGCGATCACTGTTTCCCCCCCTTTTCCAGGCTGGAAATAGGGACCGGCTGCCCCAAAAGGACGGCTGAGAACCGCCACTTTTAGACCCTCCCCAGCCGGTAAGAGATGAATCCGGGGTTGACTATCGGCCGCCACTGACCGGGCTGCTTTTCCTCCGCCGATATCGGAATGTACTGTCACCATCCCGGAGAGGGAATTGATCGCGGCCAGCACTTTTTCCCGGCCCTTGTCGGGGACTTCTAGGCGGTTGCTTTTGCCGATAATGTCGGCGATGCTTCGGTGTTCTGGCTTGACTTCGATTACCTTAACGCGAGTGGGGGTTTCTTTCCAAATCAGCACTTCTTGGTGATCGCTGAGATCGGGCAGTAAAGAGAGGATTAATTTACCCGATTTTTCCTTACTTACTCGCAATTCCGGTTCCCCGGCGACGATTTCTACCCGCGTTCTGGGGGAATCTTCCCAAAACACCAGGGGATGACCGATCAGTTCGATAATGGCCCGGTACTCAAAGTGATACTCGTTCTGGCCATAGTAACTGGATTCCACGAAGATATGGGCGCAAATTTTCAGGTCTTGCGGGGTTAAATAGTCAATTTCCCCGGTTTTTCGCAGACGTTTCAGGGAGACGGGACGGCCACGACTCCAATTACCCCGCGCGTCGAGTTTCTGTTCTTTTGGTTGCAGGAAATAATCCTCGGAATGGATAGAGAGAAACCACGCAAGGCGGACGACGGGGTTAGATTTACCCGGGGTTGGTGTTGGCGCGCACAGATTAGTCAAGGCATTCAGGCACAGTTGCCAAGCTTCTTGGGGTTCGATCGCATCTACTAGGGGGGAAGAGAGATGCCATTTTATAACCACCTCCGCTTCCGGCGCTCGATCGAGTCGGGACAGTAGGGCCCCGGTTTCTAGGGCTAACCAATGGTAGCCGGCCGCCTTGGCATCTTTGTAGAGGGGCAGCAATAGGCGGGGCAGATGTTTTTTAGCGATGTCGCTACTCATCCAGTAGAGACAGATACTATAGATAAGAGTCTCTAGACCCTGGCCCATTTGGTAGGGATTGATCGTCGCGTCGATGATTGCGTCTTTGGCCTGCATATCTCCCTGACGGGCAGCGATGATTTTTTCCAGACGGGCATAGATAGGGCGGAAAGGATGATCGTTTTGACGCGCCACCCAACTGGTATAGCTGGCGGCTTCGGCGAGACGTTCGGGGGTTCCTTCTTTGAGGAGGGCGAAAATAAAGGAGAAGCCGCTAATCGAAGAAAAATAGATTTTTTGTTTTCCTTTGGCTTTTTTTAGGGCTTTAAGGGCGAAGGTATATTCTTGGATCGCTTTGCTGTTTTCCCCCCCTAGAAAGGCAATCCAACCCCGTATCGCCCCGATTTCTGCTGCTTGGCTTTCCGGGAAGGGGCGATCGAGATACCGACGCACCTTATCGTATTGTCCTCGGATGATCGCCTGTTCGAGCCACAAATGGGCTTCGGAAACACTGGTCTGGTCTTGACAGAGTTCTTCTAGGAGGGAAAAAGCCCCATCGGCGCGAGTTATTTTTTCAAAAGCCTTGACAAGAATGCTATTTAGTGCTAGGGCTTGAAATTTGGTCGGTTGCGTCCGTAACCAATCCCCATCGAAGGGGTTATCGTAGATGAGGATGAGAAGGTCTTCTAGGCTGGTTTTTGAGGAAGAATAGCTGGTTTTCTGATAATCGGCGATTTGTTGTTCGATCGAGTCGAAATCCTGACGATAGATGGCCAGACGTATTTCTCGGATTAATTGCTCTTGTCCCTGAAAAACTAGGCTTTCATCCCAACGAGTCCGGGGTTGCGCCAGTTTTGCCTTGATAATCTCGGCAAAACGCTTGAATTCTCCCTTACTAACGCTATCACGGCTGGCAATCTCGACGAGGAGGGGATGACAGCGCGGCCCGTAGCCTTTGTCCTGGGTGATCACTTCCGCTTCTAGGAGGATATCTAAATGGGATTTCAGGGTTTGGCCGTTAAATCGCCGGTTGTTCTCGTCGCGGTAATGAGCTTGATTTAAACAGTCTAGAAAAGTGCTGCGGGCGATCGGTTCATAGATTAGGGAAAAAAGACGGACGATCACCTGATCGAGTGCCGATAATTGTTGGTAGCGTTCGATGAGTTGGCGGCGTATTTGCTCGATATCTTTCATATTCGGTTATATTCGCTGATAATCCTAATCTTTTTGCGGGGATATGACTGCAATTTATGGACGGGTTTCCAAAAAAGGTTCGATATCGATCGGGAACCAATCCCCGTCTAATACCTGTTGGAGAGTGAATATAGACTCTAGGGGAATCGCATTTTTATCGACTATCCGTGCGTTAATCAGGGATTTTCTGGCGGTTAAATAGGCTTTTTCCCAAGAATCGCGGGCATGGTTGACGAGGGTGGCACTATCTATTTTTTGTTCTAATTGCGCTCGGAAAGCCGCGATCTCCACTATCCAGTGACGGGCATTCCGTTCTTTTTCCGATTCCCAATAGGATAGTTTGAGCAAGTGTTCGATTAAAACGGTTAATAAACTCGTTATTGCCTGTCTCTCGCTTTTTCCCATGCACTCTACTTCCTCGATCAGGTTTTCCCAGTCCACCCTGTCAAACTCTTTTCGCTTTAACAGTTGGGCGGTTTTTTCTGTCCAGAGAACAAAATCTTCTTCGTAGAGAGCGGTCATCATAGATTTCTCATCCCGACTGGGAGCGCGGGGTAATGGCTCGATTATAACTCTCGATCGCTATCCTCGATCAGCTTCTAGTCTGGGGAATTTTTGCCAAGTTAGAGATTTATTCACTAGCACAAGTTGTTCTTTTTATCAAGAAAACTTTTTCTTTTTAACAAAAGTACACAAACATTTTGATCAACCTTATTGGCGATGTTATTTTGGGACTACAGGGGAAAGTTAACCTCACTGCTAGAATTTAATTTTCAGACAAATAACCTCAGAGTATAAATTATGACCTTTACACCAGCTATTGATCCAGATATTGAATACCCCGACAGTGACGGTAAACCCATGGCCGATAATACCGAACAATACGAATGGATCGTGAAAATCAAAGAAAATCTTGAGATTCTTTTTGCCACTTCTC
>NZ_JAPZQM010000615.1:0-1395 GCF_027530565.1 Microcystis sp. LE19-10.1B
TGTTGGATAAGACTTTTAGACTTTTTTGACCTCAAAAAGTGCCAGCCATTGGAGGGATCGGGGCGAAAATTCCTGGACTTTTTCCCTGAAAATTAGGTAATTGACCGTCTGAAAATGGGTAAAACCCCACACCCCACACCCCACACCCCACACCCTGCCCCCACGAAAAACTTTTTGCCGCAAACCCTACTTAAATGCGTCTTAGCTTACAATCGATACAAAATATCAACGACTAGGATTAAATGGCTACTCATATTGTTACTGGTGTCGCGGGTTTTATCGGTTCTAACTTGGCAGAAAAGCTTTTAGAACAAGGAGATCAGGTGATCGGGATCGATCAATTTAACGATTATTACGACCCCAGTTTAAAGCGCAAAAATGCCCATATTCTAGCCAAATATCCCGAATTTAAGTTAATCGAAGCGGATATACAAGCCCTCGACTGGCGACAACTGTTGCAAGGAGTAGAAGTATTATTCCATCAGGCAGCCCAAGCAGGAGTCAGAGCAAGCTGGGGTGATGGATTTCGTCAATATACCGAAAGGAATATAAATGCTACTCAAATTATTCTTGAGGCCGCTAAGGAAACCCCGTCTTTACAACGGATGGTTTTTGCTTCCACTTCCTCGGTGTATGGCAATGCGGAAACGATGCCGACTCCCGAAACCCTTTGTCCCCAACCAGTTTCACCCTACGGCATCACCAAATTAGCGGCAGAAAGACTCTGTTGGCTATATCACCAGAATTTTAACGTTCCCGTCACTGCCTTACGTTATTTCACCGTTTATGGACCGCGGCAACGTCCCGATATGGCTTTCCATAAGTTTTTTCAATCAGCGATCGCAGATAAAGCCATCGGCATCTACGGGGATGGCAAACAAACCCGCGATTTTACCTTTATTAGCGATGCTGTAGCCGCTAATTTAGCCGCTGCCGTCGTACCGGAAGCGGTGGGGGAGGTGTTTAATATTGGTGGTGGTAGTCGCGTGGTTTTGTTGGATGTCTTGGATACTATGGAAAAAGTCATTGGTAAACCGATCGAGCGATCGCATCAAGGATTGGCCCGGGGAGATGCCCGTCACACCGCCGCCGATGTCACCAAAGCCCGTACTATTCTAGGTTATAATCCCCAAGTTTCTTTAGCCGAAGGATTAGCCCAAGAATGGCAGTGGATTCAGGAATTATATTGTTAACGGGGGCAATATCCTTAATAATCAAAAAATCTCCCTGTAAAAGGGAGATTTTGGGCAATATCTAGGGTTTGCTGAATAATGGTAAAACCCTTTTAAAATAAAGCTTTTGACCTGTTAAAGTCCGATGTTAGTGCAAGAAAATAGGATTGGGACGTTCAAAAACCTTGCATTATCCTTCTTGTAGTACATCGCTTGGTACAAA
>NZ_JAPZQM010000493.1:0-8135 GCF_027530565.1 Microcystis sp. LE19-10.1B
TCAGTCTGTAGAGCGACCATAAGACCAGAACAGAGTAAATCTGTTAAGGCAGGTGCGGAACCCCGCAAGGGAAAGAAGCAGAAACCTAAATCGTGAGGTTTGGGAATCGCCGTCCGTTTTACGGCGGCGAGGATGTCAACAACAATCTCTCGAAAAAGGCGCAATCCCTTGGCTTTCAACTGGTTGAGGCTTCCTCAGCCTGAGTTAAGTTTCTGGAGAGTTATCAGATGTGAGTTTTCAGTTGACTGATTACTGACCACTGTTCACTGTTCACTGAAAATATTTCCCAATTCCCCTAATCCCTATCCCCCATTCCCTAAGTTACAATCAAAAAACCAACCGCAGCAGCAAGACAAGAAAGCGCAATGATTCCTACCGTTATTGAAACCACAGGCCGGGGCGAACGCGCCTTCGATATCTACTCCCGACTACTCCGGGAAAGAATCGTCTTTTTGGGACAAGAAGTAACCAGCGACCTAGCTAACCTAATTGTCGCCCAATTACTCTTTCTAGAAGCAGAAGACCCCGAAAAAGATATTTACTTGTATATCAACTCCCCTGGGGGTTCCGTTTCGGCCGGATTAGGGATTTTTGACACCATGAATCAAATCCGTCCCGATGTCAGCACCATTTGTATTGGTTTAGCCGCCAGTATGGGGGCTTTTCTCCTCAGTGCCGGCAAACCGGGCAAAAGAATGAGCCTACCCAACTCCCGGATCATGATTCACCAACCCCTCGGCGGCGCCCAAGGTCAGGCCACCGATATCGAAATTCAGGCCAAAGAAATTCTCTATCTCAAACAATTACTCAATCAACACCTAGCTAGTCATACCGGTAAACCTCTCGACCTCATCGCCGAGGATACGGAAAGGGATTTCTTTATGTCCGCCGAAGAGGCTCTAGACTATGGTTTAATCGATCAGGTGATCGATCGCAGTCCTTCCGCTTCCAACCCTCCCAGTAAATAGTTATGATCGGGTAGGCTCTGTCTACCCAGATTTTTGTAAATATTTAGTAAGCAGAAGTTAATCATCGGGCTCTTCTCTACTTTGTGTGATAAGCACTGATTATCATTCGTAGGAGTCTTGCTAGGCAAGGCTTTGAAGACTATATTTCTATAAAATTATCCCTATTCTTCTTCCCTCCACACAGAAACCAGAAGAGCCATCATCGATCATCGTTATTAATCTTAAGTAACAGTGAAAAGTTCTAGCGGATTGGGTTAAGATCGAGACGTAACCCGAAAAAAATTGCAACAGGAATCGGTAGAAACACCCGGTGGGTTATTAACGGAAATTTTTTTACTGGCAATCCCTATGAACTATCATCCGCCCTCACAGCCCCTGCCCGCCCCCTGTATTATTGATTCTGGCGTGGTCATCGCTAAAGAAGATATGCGTCGTCTCCTCGATGATATTGGACGAGTTCGCTACATCCATAGTCTCGAAGGGGTGATTCAGAGTGAAGGGGAGGGATGGATAGTGGAAGTTTTCGCCGATTATCAGCAAAGCACCCTAGTTGCTAACTACAGTCTTTATCTGAATACCTATAGCTTCGATTATCTGCGTTTAACCCGCTCTCCTGACGGTGAAACCTATTTTGATCTGATCCAAGACAATCGGCAATTACGGCTGATTCCCCTGAGTAATCCACTGCAAGACCCCGATATGAAAGCCCGTCTCAATGCTGATACCCTCGAAGCCATGGTGACTCAGGTACTTTCTGCTAAGTGGGATGTGCAGTTTGAAGACGAAGACGACAATGATTGCCCCTTTTAGGCAGCGAGAAAAAATGGTTCTTCGGTTTGTCTTATGCAATGAACGGGGTTATAAAGAATGAAACCTTTATAGAGACAGACATTGCCGCAATTTTTGTCAATTGTTTGCGATCTGGAGCGAACTAATCAATTAAATCTCTTGCCAGATAAGGATTGAGTCGATTTATGCCCCCCTATCGAACCATAACAAGTCCCGAAGAGCCCAAAGTAATCAGCTATTGTATTCAGATCCTGACTAGCTAGTATATTTATGACATAACGACCCATTTTAGATTAATCTCCCATGGTTTGAAAACGATGGATAATTTCAGTGACAAAAGTTTCTCCATCTATGAGAGGATGATTTTCTGATGCTCCCGATAGCTTTATCTATTTTTTGCCGAATATCTTCTCTCCATTCCGCATCAGTTATTTGTTCGTATTCATCGAGTAACTGCAAAGCAAAGTCGATGACTTCTTGGGGAGATTGATATTTTCCCGTTTTCACTTTCCGTTGAATTAGATGCTCTTGTTGTCGGGTAAGATGTACGTTCATAGGTATTTTGACTATCTACTGAGAAAATCAGCTTTATCTTAATTTTAAGCTAAATATCGACAAAAAAAGCTCTCCTGGAAAAAGGAGAGAGGAGAGAACGAGTTAGAAAAAATTATTAATGTAACCATCCTTTCAGACGACGCGCGACTTGAGGACGACGTAATTTTCGCATCGCTTTAGTTTGAATTTGACGTACTCGTTCGCGAGATAAATTGAACATTCCCCCCACTTCCTCTAGGGTATAGGGTTGACTGGTAGCTAAACCATAACGGAGAGAGATAACATCTTTTTCCCGTTCGGTGAGAACATCACTTAAAACTGCGAAAATTTCCTGACGCATCATCATTTCATTCATTTTATCTTCGGGAAGTTGTAGATCATCATCCTCCAACAGATCCACTAATTCCGTATCTTCTCCTTTCCCTACACGATGATTTAAAGAGAGAGATTGACGACGCAATTGTAATAATTGCCGCAATTGTTCGGGAGTCATTTCTAGTGCTTCCGCAAGTTCCCGTTCATTGGGATTGCGCTGTAAATCTTGCTTGAGAATCCGCTGCGCTTTTTTGAGTTTATTGAGTTTTTCGACGATGTGAATCGGTAAACGAATTGTCCGCGCATCGTTAGCAATGGTGCGGGTGATTGCTTGTCGAATCCACCAATAAGCATAGGTAGAGAATTTATAACCTTTATTGGGATCGAATTTTTCGGCCGCACGGTTGAGTCCGATCGCACCTTCTTGAATTAAATCTAAGAAAGGAACTCCGCGATTTAAATAGCGTTTAGCGATAGAAACCACCAAGCGCAAATTAGAACGAATCATTTTCCGTTTAGCTGTTCGTCCGCGATAAAGACGGTTTTCCAGTTGACGTTCATTATCTAATTCTAAAGCGATCGCCCATTCCGTTTTCGTCGGGGGACGATGTAAATTTTCTTGTAGTTTTTGGCGCACTTCTTCCGCTTCCATCAGAAACTTAACCGAGTAGGCTAATTCAATTTCTTCTTCCGCATTAAGCAGGGGATAACGGGCCATTTCTTTAAAAAATGCCCCAACAGTATCTTCATTGCTGCCTTTATCGTATCCAGTTCCACTACTCCCACGAGTGTTTTTTAGGGTTTCCGGTAAAGATTCAGTCATATCCTCGTCAGTTCTTTCAGCAAAATCCACGCTGTCTAGTTCTAAAGGATTTGTCTCCAGGGCAATGATTTGATTAAAATTATCATCAGAGGCTAGTTTAGAGATTTTCATAAGCAGTTATGGATGGAGTGGGATTATAATAGCAGGGAGAAACTCAATTTCTCCCAATGGGCTGATTGTTACATTGAATTTTCGGGGAGCAGATTTTTTAAACGTTTTCTTAATTAATGGCGGCCATTTCTGGGATATAATTGCGCAATTCTGTGTCGATGGTTACAAATCGCCGAACCAGACAATAAGATTTTCTGGTGAATAGGGGAGACTTTCAGGGTTTCCACTTATACACTCTAACTAAGGTTTTTGGTATTTGACTAGGTAAAGATCACGCTTCTTAACAATCAAGATAGCAGTCAGCTTTTTATGACTATTCTTCGCTTTTTCTATTGAGAACTATTCTCAAGTTTTGACTAACTAGGGTTTGCGGCAAAAAGTTTTTCCTGGGGGTAGGGTGTGGGGTGTGGGGTGTGGGGTGTGGGGTGTGGGGTTTTACCCATTTTCAGGTGGTCAATTACCTAAGTTTCAGGGAAAAAGTGCCTAATTCTCCCCCCCGATCCCTCCCATATCTGGCACTTTTTGATTTCAAAAAAGCCTAAAGATATTATCCAACAAGGTTTTTAGATTTATTAATCAAACCCTAACTAGGGTGCGATTTAATAGCTAATAGTCAATAATTATCATTTGGGAAGATTTCACGGGCTAAAAATCAAAATTTGCGGGCAAAAAAGCAATATTTAAACTGTTTTTAGAGAAAATTAACTGGTTTTATTCCCCTCAAGCTTTAAACTATAATTTAAATACCCCATTCTCCCCACTTCCCACTTCCCACTTCCCACTTCCCACTCCCCACTTCCCACTCCCCACTTCCCACTGATAACTGATAACCATGCTCGATCGCTGTGCTACTCTAACTGTAGCGGAACCTCGCACACCTTACCAATTAACCACAACTGGGCAACTGTGGTTAGAGGTTTTGGTTGATCGCCCTTATCCTAGAGATAGTCAAGAGGATCAGCAAATATTAACCTATAGTATCCCCCAGGATTTAACAGTAGAAATCGGCGATATTTTAAGCGTTCCCTTTGGTTCTCAGGTAATTGGGGGAATTGCTCTTAGATTTCTCGAAAATTTGCCCGCAGGACTAGAAGAAAATCAAATTCGTCCCGTGGAAGATGTGATTGCTAAGGGCTTTTTCCCCGATAATTATTGGCAGTTATTGACGAAAATCGCCCAATACTACGCGACGGATTTAATCACCGTTGTTCGCGTCGCTTTACCTACGGGTTTACTGCGAAGTTCCCAACGTCGCATCAGATTAAAACCAGAAGCGATTCCCCCCGGTGCGGAAGTTTTTTGTACTCCCCTCTCCCGTCAGATTTTATCCCTGCTAAAAAATCAAAAAGAAGGCGATTATTCGGCGAAATACCTGCAAGAAAAAGTAAAAAATGCCAATTACGGTATCCGAGACTTAGTTAAGCGCGGTTGGGTGGAAAGCTATCTAGAAGCACCCAAAAGTACCAATATTAAACAAAAAAAAGCCATTACCCTGCTAATAACCGACTTTCCTGCTGATTTAACTGAAAATCAGCGCAAAATTGTCGAAATTCTCCGTCATCAGGGAGGAGAAATGTGGCTGCCAGAATTGGCACAACTCGCGGGGACAAAACATTTTAAACCGCTCATTGACAAGGGTTATGTGGTGATTGAGGATCGGGAATTTCTGCGCTTATCCTCGGCGATTATGAGCAGGGATCAACCAAAAACACTCACTTCTAGTCAAAAACAGGCTTTAGAAGCCATTCAAACCCTAAAAGGTGGTGAAAGCGCTCTCTTACATGGAGTGACGGGATCGGGTAAAACAGAAGTCTATCTACAGGCGATCGCGCCTGTCCTAGCAGCGGGTAAATCTGCCTTGGTTTTAGTCCCCGAAATTGGATTAACACCGCAATTAACCGATCGCTTTGTGGCCCGTTTTGGCGATCGAGTCTATGTTTATCATAGCGCCCTCTCGGAAGGAGAAAGATACGATACCTGGCGACAGATGTTGACAGGAACCCCGCAAGTTATTATCGGGACGAGATCGGCGATTTTTGCCCCTTTACCCCATCTAGGCATGATTATCCTCGATGAAGAACACGATAGCAGCTTTAAACAAAGTCAATTACTTCCCACCTATCACGCGCGTACCGTGGCTAAATGGCGCTCTCAATTAAACCATTGTCCCGTAATTTTAGGCTCGGCCACGCCATCCCTAGAAACATGGCTAGAATCCCAAGCTAATCCCAGTCTTTACCTATCTTTGCCCGAACGCATCCAAAATCGCCCCTTACCGAGGGTGGAAATCGTCGATATGCGACGGGAATTGCAACGAGGCAATCGTTCTCTTTTTAGTCAATCCCTGCGTTCATCTCTGGAAACCCTGCGCGACAAGGGAGAACAGGCAATTTTATTCGTCAGTCGCCGGGGTCATAGTACTTTTGTATCTTGCCGAAGTTGCGGTTATGTGCTGGAGTGTCCCCACTGTGATGTCTCCCTCTCCTACCACCACACCGAACCGGGAGCGCAAGAATTACTCCGCTGTCACTACTGCAACTATGGTCGCATTCATCCGAAACAATGTCCTGAATGCGGTTCTCCCTATCTAAAATTTTTTGGTACAGGTACTCAGCGCGTCACCCAAGAATTAACCAAAGAATTTCCCGATTTGCGTTGCTTGCGTTTTGATAGTGATACCACCCGCAACAAAAATGCTCCCCGGGAACTATTAAAACTATTTACTGATGGTGAATTCGATGTCCTAGTTGGAACCCAAATGCTCACCAAAGGATTAGATATCGAGCGAGTTACTTTAGTGGGAATTATGGCTGCCGATGGTTTACTTTATCA
This sequence comes from Microcystis sp. LE19-10.1B, assembly GCF_027530565.1. Classification (NCBI taxonomy): domain Bacteria; kingdom Bacillati; phylum Cyanobacteriota; class Cyanophyceae; order Chroococcales; family Microcystaceae; genus Microcystis; species Microcystis sp. LE19-10.1B. The sequence continues at coordinate 6,394 of NZ_JAPZQM010000493.1, forward strand.
CTCCGATTATCGCGCCTCCGAACGCGCTTTTCAAACCCTCACCCAAGTAGCGGGGAGAGCAGGAAGGGGAGAAAGAGAAGGAAAGGTAATTATCCAAACCTATACCCCTGAACATCCCGTGATTAGAGCAGTGCAAACCCACGATTATGAGGGTTTTGTCGAGACGGAATTAATGCACAGAGAGAGTTTAAATTATCCTCCCTACGGCAGTTTAGTCTTAATTCGCTTTAGTGGTTTAGATGGGGAAGCAGTCCAGAAAAGTGCCGAAAATGTCGCAGAGGAATGTGTTAATAATTTGGGTTCCGATTGGGATATTTTGGGACCTGCACCCGCAACAATTATGCGCGTGGCTAACCGTTATCGCTGGCAAATTCTGTTAAAATTATCGGGAGACAAGGCTGATATCGGTGGTCTTTTGCGTCCTTTGAAAAGCTTAGTTTTACCCAAGGTAAGTATGGCGATCGATGTGGACCCCTTAACTATAGAATAATCAAGGATGAATGAGATGATCGCCATTGCTCACGGATGCAACCAGTTATCTAAATCCGTCAAAGTGTCAAAGTCTAATAAAGCGAGTCCTAAGTCTTCTAACCGCTCCACAGGAAGGTTACGGATGGTTTCCTCAAGATTTTGCGGTATTTCACCGAAACGTCGTTGAAGAAGTCTAATAACAAGATTGGCTTCTTGAATTCTACCCTGTTCAAGACCCTGCTGTACACCTTGCTGTAGTCCTCTTTTCAGTCCCTCTTGAATCGCTTGTTCCCTATCCTGTTGGTAAAGTGGAGCTAAACGCATAATAAACTCCCTATCCTCCTGTGTTTTTTTCGATAACGCTTCTAAATTTCTACTCAGATTATACAATAAGTTTAAAGAAGCCGATTTTAGGGGAGCATTCGGCGATAATCTCTCTAATTCATCGATAGCTCTCTCTCTTGTTCCTCCTCTACCCAATAATCTTAGCCATAATGTCTCTGGGATTGCGGGTAATTGATGAATGACGACAATAGCTGTACCTAAACCCTCCGGGAGAAAATAAACCCCTTCTCCCCAATTGGGTTGTAATTGAGCCGTAAACAGGGATAAAATGCGCTCACTAGCTGTGGGAGTGAGAATCCACAACTTAGGTATCTCCTCCTCTGATATTCTCTGTTTATTTCTCTTTGCTTCTCTGTGGAAGATTTCACGGATAGCAAAGCGCTTGGACAGACAATCATTGATACCATCAAGGGTAATCCCATTGCGATAGGGTTCTAATAAACAGGGATTTTGGCATAATTTGCCTAATAGTCCTAACTGAGGGGGAATTGCCTCGGTATTAGGACTAAAATACACATCAATTTCTTGAATTTCTGAGGTGACTTCTTTACTGACAACTACTGTACCGTAGGGAGAAAGAAGGGTTTCTAAGAAGTCTTTGCTAAATTTATCCCAAATAAAGCGCGTCACGGATGCAACCAGTTATCTAAATCCGTCAAAGTGTTAAAGTCTAATAAAGCGAGTCCTAAGTCTTCTAAGCGCTCCACAGGAAGGTTACGGATGGTTTCCTCAAAATTCTGCGGTATTTCACCGAAACGTCGCTGAAGAAGTCTAATAACCAACTTTAATGCTTCCTGCTGTACACCTTGCTGAACCGCTTGTTCCCTATCCTGTTGGTAAAGTGGAGCTAAACGCATAATAAACTCCCTATCCTCCTGTGTTTTTTTCGATAACGCTTCTAAATTTCTACTCAGATTATACAATAA
>NZ_JAPZQM010000142.1:0-8529 GCF_027530565.1 Microcystis sp. LE19-10.1B
TAAGTATAACACAGTTTACCTACAAATGGTAGAATTAAAATCGTGCTTCGCAGTTAATATCTTGGTCGGATTTCATCCCCCGCAAAGGTTGATGTCTTGTCGAAAAATTTAGCGGGGGCATTCATCCGACATTTTAGGTAAAAACTTCTGCCCCTTCACCTTCCTCCTCACTGTCAAAAAACTCGTAGGATTGGGCCTGGCCCTCTAGGGAAGCTTCTAAAAGCTGATCCTCATCAATAGTTCCCTCAAGACGAATTACCCCCTTATGGTCAAACATCCAGCCCACACAGCCCGTTTCACCTAAATTACCGCCATTTTTGCTAAAAGCCACCCGCAGATCTGCGGCCGTGCGATTGCGATTATCGGTCAGTGCTTCGATCAGGATCGCCACACCCCCGGGACCATAACCCTCGTAGCGAATTTGCTCAAAAGCCGAGTCATTTTCCCAAGTTCCCGCCCCTTTAGCGATCGCTCTTTCGATATTGTCATTGGGAATACCGGCCACCTTGGCTTTTTCGATCGCCGTGCGTAGCTGAAAATTGCCCGCAGGATCCGGAACACCGTTACGGGTAGCCACGATAAGGGCCCGGGATAACTGGGTGAAAGTTTGCCCTTTTTTGGCGTCAACCCGGGCTTTTTGTCGTTTAATATTTGCCCATTTACTATGACCAGCCATATCTATCTAAGATATCCAACATCAAAAATCTAGCAGATCGATCGCTCTTGGTAAATCCGGGGATAATTGTCAATTCAACCAGTGCAAGGTAATGAGGTGATTTTCGGGGATGATCATAAATCCTGTTTAGAAGCTATAGGGGAGCGGGTAGTTCGAGCATTTGTACTAAAATTACCGATAGGCGGTTTAAATGCAGTACAGCTTATTATAGAAAAGGTTGATCAATCAGGGGGCAATATGGCGCAATTTTCTCGCAAAACTCTACTAACCTTGTTTGCTAGTATATTAGTATTATTATTATCCTTGGCTCCGGCCCAAGCCCTAAGTTATAATAACCGTAATTTGACCGATAACGACTTTGCGGGGCAGGATTTGCGCGATTCCACCTTCGATCACTCCAATCTGCGCGGTAGTAACTTCAGTCATGCCAATCTGGAAGGGGTACGCTTTTTTTCGGCCAACTTGGAGGGGGCCGACTTTAGCGATGCCAATATGAGAAACGTGGATTTAGAATCGGCCCGTTTAACCAGAGCCAACTTTACCAATGCCGTTCTCGAAGGAGCTTTTGCCACTAACATTTTAATCAAGGGTGCAATTATCGACGGGGCCGATTTTACCGATGCAATTATTCGCTCCGATGTGGAAAAATATCTTTGTGAGATAGCCACAGGAACTAACCCCATAACTGGCAGAAATACCCGCGATACCCTGTTTTGTCCCTGATATGTAACTATGCTGCTCCTAATCCCCCTGCCATGGCCGATCGAAACTAGAGCCAGATCGGCCATAATTGCTGTAAGCTAGTATTCGATTTTTTAACAAAACCTTTACAATAGACTTTCAAGCCAGTTTAATCGATCAGTCCCCTCTTGGAAAAAGGAAATTGTAACCATCGTGTCCACCAGTACCCTCGGCAATCAAGACAAAGAGCAGAAACCTAGTAGTGACTCGGATAGCTTTTTCCAAGGAGTCTCCAGAGTCGCAGGGGGAACCGCTCTCGGCCTGTTGATGGTATCCACGGCCGTGGTGACGGGGGCTGTGGTAGGATTAGCGATTAGTTACCGCAATCTACCCGATGTGAGGATTTTACGGGGTTACGTCCCCACGGAAACCAGTTATATCTACGATGTTAAAGGCAGACCCCTGACCAGCTTACACGGAGAAGCGAATCGGGAAGTGGTGGAACTCGATCAAATATCTCCCAATCTGAAACGCGCCGTGATGGCGATCGAAGATAGCCATTTTTATCACCATCGTGGTATTAATCCTAATAGTATCGGCCGGGCAGTAGTGGCTAACTGGAAAAGTGGCGGTGTGGTGGAAGGTGCATCTACCATCACCATGCAGTTAGTCAAAAATATTTTTCTCTCCCATCAGCGCACCGTTAGCCGTAAATTAGCCGAGGCGGTCCTGGCAGTACGAGTGGAACAGGTTTTTAGCAAAAATGACATTCTGGAAATGTACCTCAATAATATCTATTGGGGTCATAATAATTACGGAGTGCAAACCGCTGCTAAAAGTTATTTTAATAAACCCGCTGCCCAGTTAAATTTAGCAGAATCGGCGATGATGGCCGGATTAATCCAAGCGCCGGAAGTTTATAGTCCTTTTAATAATTATAAAACCGCCAAGGAAAGACAGGCATTGGTTCTCAGTCGGATGCGTACCTTAGGTTGGATCACCCCCGCACAGGAAGAGGCCGCTTTAAAGGAACCGCTGAAACTGGGTAAACCTACCGCTTGGCAAGAAAGTAAATTACCCTACGTTACCGATGCAGTGGTGGCAGAATTGCGGCAAAAATTTGGCAAGGAAACCCTAACTAAAGGGGGAATGCGGATTCAAACCACGATCGATCTCGACTTCCAAAACATGGCCGAGTCTACCATCCAACGGGCCTATAATAGCTTGCGTGGTCGCGGTATTCGTACCAAAGACCTACAAATTTCTCTAGTCGCAGTGGATCCCCGCACCCATTTCGTCAAGGCGCTCGTCGGTGGCGTTGATTACAATAAAAGTCAATTAAACCGCGCCATCCAATCCCGTCGTCAACCGGGGTCAGCTTTTAAACCTTTCGTCTATTATACTGCCTTCGCTAGTGGTCGTTTTACCCCCGAAACGGTGATTAATGATGCTCCCGTACGTTTTCGCGAGGCCGGCGGCTTCTATAGCCCAAAAAACTACGGTGGCGGCTTTTCTGGTCCGGTTTCCCTGCGTAGCGCTCTGATGCAGTCTCTGAATATTCCCGCAGTTGTTCTCGGTCGTCGCGTCGGGATAAATAAAGTCATTGAAGTCTGTCGTCTGTTGGGTTTCGAGAGTCCTTTAATTGCCGTCACCTCTTTACCTTTGGGATCCGTGGATGTGACTCCTCTGGAAATGGCGGGGGCCTACGCTACTTTTGCCAGTAATGGCTGGCATTCTAAGCCTACCTTTATCATGCGTGTTACTGATAGCCGTGGTAACGTCATGCTCGATAATACACCCAAACCGAAGCTAGTTTTAGACCCCTGGGCCACCGCTTCTCTCAATTCTGTCCTACAGGGAGTTATTCAGGGAGGAACAGCCACCTCGGCCCAAATCGGTCGTCCAGCAGCGGGAAAAACCGGTACTACCGATAACGAGAAAAATGTCTGGTTTGTTGGTTATGTTCCCCAATTAGCCACGGCAGTATGGATTGGAGATGACCAAAATCGCACTTTAGGTAAAGGTATCACTGGTGGCGGTTTTGCCGCTCCCATTTGGCGTGATTTTATGGCACAAGCACTTAAAAATGAACGAGTAGAATATTTTCCCTCTCCCTCCAAATTCCGCAAACCAACAGTTAAGTAGATGGTTAATCTAATTGGTTTGATCGTAATTTATCGATCGAGTAAAGGTGGCTATGTTAAAAATGAAACCCACGCTTTGAGCCTTTAGGTTTCCTACGATTAATAGGTAAGTTACCATGAGTACCATCCAAGTTCAAATTCCCGACTCATTACAGAAAAGTTTAGATGATCTAGCGGCTCGTGATGGAATTTCGATCGATCAATTTATCTCTACTGCGATCGCTGAGAAACTTTCAGCGTTGATGACAGAAAATTACCTAATAGAAAGGTCCAAAAAGGGAAGTCGAGAAAAGTATCAGGCAATCTTAACAAAAGTTCCCGATGTTGAGTCAGAAGCCTATGACCGGCTGCCGACTGTCTGACATATCACTGCACCAGACTTTGTGCTAGACTTTGACAAGGCGGGTGAGTTCAACCGTTAGGCTGTCTTTTAATCCAATTAGTTTGATCGTAATTTCATAATATGAGCGAAGTCTTGAATTTGACTGGATTTATTAGAGATGTAAAATATACAGCCTGTCTAACAGAATCTTTAGACAGAGTATGTTTGGAACAATTTGATGTTAATGAATCCAGAGCTTATGGAATTATAGAGGCACAAAATACAGAAGTCGCTTATTCCAAGTGGGTTTCCCCTAAGCGAACCAGAAGTTATCCATTTGCCAGAATTTATAACACATATAATGCATCAAAAATATTGACAATAATACCGATTATTAAAGATGAGGGAAGAGATGGAGACTTAGATAAGCTTCAATATTCTACAGTTTCATGGATGAATTTACTCAATATATATATAGTTCTTGGATACTATGAAAATGCGGAGAAAAGTCAAAAAACGAAACAGGAAAATAAACACAAACTTACCAAACAAAAGTTTAATAATGAATTTATTAAGAATCAAATAAAAGAAATTTTAAATTACAAGCAAAGTGCTTTACATTGGAATAAAAGTTTATTAGAAGAAAAGTTTACTTCGACTTTTCAACAGGCTCTTAATTCTTATAAAAATATCTCTGACAATACTGGTGTTTTTACTCATTCTCAAGCTAGTATGGGACAATATCTAAAAGCAGTTATGCTTGATTTTGAAGAATTCAAAAATATATCTCTAAAAGGCTCTAAAATGGCAAGTGAAAGGGAATCAGTTACAGTACATAAACATGAATATTTAGTCGATGGAAGGAAAGCAAACTTCTGTATTGAAAACTATTTGGGAGGAACTTATTATCTAGCACCAGACGAAATTTTATATATAAAAGATCAATATTACATTCAGGAGTCTAAAAATTCTACAAGGAAGGGGCTGCCAGATTTAACTGATATACAAGATGGTCTTTTTAAATTAATTCTGTATTCCAATATAGACTCCATTAACTTAAACAATCAATCCATAAATTTTGTGTCAAAGTTAAAACTTACAGGTAAAGGTATTAAAGACAAAATTACTTTACCTTGTCAATTGGAAAATCTAGAAAAATTTCTTGTGTTAAACTCGGATAATCTGAAGGAGAGAGAGCAGGAAATAATTAGAAAGCTTTTAGTTGAAGTTCAAACCAATAAAAAGCTCGAAATCGAGATAGGAGCTAATTAGTAAATAAAATGTCAAAAATTAAAAGTCCCTTGCGTTATCCGGGGGGGAAATCCCGGGCAATTAAGCAAATTTTGCCGCAAATTCCTGTGAATATTAGGGAATATCGAGAACCTTTTTTTGGTGGGGGTTCTGTATTTTTTGCTGTTAAGCAACTCTTTGGACAACAAATAAAAACCTATTGGATTAATGACTTAAATTATGATTTATATTGTTTCTGGCAATGCGCTCAAGAAAATATTGATTTATTGGTAGCAAAAATAACAGAAATTAAACAGAAATATGATACTGGACGAGAATTATTTCAAGATTTGACAAGGGAAGATTTAAAGTTAACCGACTTTGAGAAAGCAGTGCGTTTTTTTATCTTAAATCGGATTACTTTTTCGGGAACAGTGGATTCGGGAGGTTATTCTCAAGCTGCTTTTACCAGTAGATTTACTGATTCATCAATGGCCAGATTAACTCAAATTGCGCCGTTATTAGCATCAGTAAAAATTACTAACCAAGACTACGAAGAATTATTATTTGCTGAGGGAAAAGAAGTTTTTATCTTTCTCGATCCCCCCTACTATAGTGCCACAAAATCCCGTTTGTACGGTGTGAGAGGTAATTTACATACCAGCTTCGATCATCAACGTTTTGCCGATAATATGCGTCAATGTCAGGCTAAATGGTTAATTACCTACGATGATTGTCCAGAGATACGAAAACTCTTTGATTTTGCCCATATTATCGAGTGGAATCTTCAGTATGGCATGAATAATTATAAACAAGGACAGGCAGCGGCGGGGAGAGAATTAATGATCAAAAATTATTAGTGCGATGCCGAAGGCACTGAGTAGCAGTAAGCTAATTTTATAGGTTGGGTTGACGACTGTTACCCAACACCCTCGAAAGCAAGAGGCTCTTCTAGGTTCTGTGTGAGCATGGTATAATAGTAATACAGGACAGGAGGTGGGTTATGTGGATAAATTTTGATCAACTCCTCGATTTACCAAATGTAACAGTGGTCAATTATCAAAAAATTGATCAGACAATTTTCCTAAAGCTCGCTCTTTTAAATGAAACAATTGAATGTCCGAATTGTCATCAAATATTGGACAGAATCAATCAGACAGAGTACAATCTAGTCAGAGATTTATCAATATTAGGCAATCTGGTATATTTAGAAGTACCACGCCGCCAGTTTCATTGTCAAAAGTGCCAAAAGTATATTAGCGAAAGATTGAGTTTTATGAGATTAAGACAGCATCATACAATCCGCTATGAATCGATGATTTATGAGAGAGTAAAAAATTCTAGTATCGAAGAAATAAGTCGAGAAGAAGGGTTAGGATCGTAAGAAGTTGGGTTAATATTTAATCACTTTGCTAAAGAACTAGAAAAGGAAGAGTGGGAAGCGCCATAACCAAGGTGAGAGCATCTGAAAAGCTATTGACAATTGGCCAATTTTGTGATCCCCGTGGGCATTTCCAGTGATACCAGTCAGTCAGAATAGTTAAGAAATCGACCGATTTGATTGAGAGGGCAAATTCTCATCAAATATACCTGAATCGTCGGTAAGCAACCCAGATAAAGTTCATTTATAATAAAGTCACAAAAAAAACCTTTGCTTGAACCGATGACGACTTCCTTGACTGAGAGTCTCACCCTTGAAGATTTCCTCAAATTGCCATATTTGGAGGATTCTCCAGCATGGGAATACTTGCATGGAGTCGCAATTCAGAAACCCATGCCTAAGACTCGACACTCTATCCTGCAAAAACGTCTTTTAGCTGAGGTTGACAGCCATACTGTTGATTATACAGCCTTACCTGAGTTGCGATGTACCTTCGGCGGGCGTTCGCTCGTTCCTGATGTTGCCGTAATTGCATGGAATCGAATTAACCTCAATCAAGCAGGTGAACCAGAGGACGACTTTACCGAAGCACCTGATTGGACTATCGAAATTCTTTCACCTGATCAAAAGGTAAACCGTGTAATTGACAACATTTTACATTGTTTAAAACATGGCAGTAAATTAGGATGGATGCTTGATCCAGATGATTATTCTGTTTTAATGTTTACTCCCCAACAAGAGCCGGAAGTTTGCAGAGGGGATCACCAGCTTAAGGTAATTGCAGGGGTTCAGTTGACACTGACTCCACAACAAATCTTTGCATGGCTAAAAGTTGGTCAAGCTAGACAAAGTAAGTAGAAGTCGGGGGAGAAGCACGAGGACTAACTTGGTCGTTAGACGGAATTCAATGCTTTTAAGGTTAAGTAAGTGGTTATAATTAAATTGAAGATAGATTTTGTCTTTGATCCCCCCTGCCTCCTTGATAAGGGTGGTATCTGATAATTTTTAACACCTACCTACTTAGGGTTTGCGGCAAAAAGCTTTTCCTGGGGGCAGGGTGTGGCCCCCCCAACCCCCCCGACATCGGGGGGGGCAGGTGGGGTGTGGGGTTTTACCAGTTTTGAGGTGGTCAACTACCTAATTTTCAGGGAAAAAGTACCTGAATTTTCCCCCGATCCCCGCAATGGCTGGCACTTTTTGAGGGTAAAAAAGTCCAAAAGTCTTATCCAACAAGGTTTTTAGATTTATTCAGCAGACCCTACTTATGACTTTGAAAGAAGTTTTTAAGGTTCTTCGGTTTGTCTTATGCAATGGACGGGGTTATAAAGAATGAAACCTTTATAGAGACAGACATTGCCGCAATTTTTGTCAATTGTTTGCGATCTGGAGCGAACTAATCAATTAAATCTTTTGCCAGATAAGGATTGAGTCGATTTATGCCCCCCTATCGAACCATAACAAGTCCCGAAGAGCCGTTTTTAAGCGGCGATTTGAAGAACTAGATGAGCAAGCATCCCAATTAGAATCTTCTAAAAAAGTTCTCCAAAGAGAGATAATTGGCACTGGTGAATTTATCGATAGCTACTTACTTTTAAGCTGGAAGGTAAAAGTAAGAAACTTATTGTCTAAACTTTGTGGTGAAGATTCTCAGTACTTTAAACAATTTGAGCGGAAAGAGAACGGGCATACAACTTATGGGATGTTTAAGGCATTTAAAGCGGTATTTTTGGCAGCAAAAGAAGATTTTGAGGGTGGTTATCTCTCGTCTCTTAAAACACTGGTTCAAGCCGAAGTTTTTGATTCTCAGTTTGAACAAGCAAATGAGTTTTTTTCTAGTGGTTATTATACCGCTGCGGCTGTGATTGCCGGAGTTGTGTTAGTGGGACTTAAACGCCAAATAAAGATCAAATCGAGTATAATTGTTAAAGAGTAAGCACTTTACGTTGAAAGATCAGCGATGAAAGAGACAACCCCAGCCGCAATGCCCCCATGCTTTGACCGATGGTGTCGGCGGTTTGACAATTGCTTCAAAAACGAAGCGCAAAAAAACGGCTTCAGACAATATTTAGGAGGATTATTAGGGGAAAGTGAGAGG
>NZ_JAPZQM010000287.1:0-13408 GCF_027530565.1 Microcystis sp. LE19-10.1B
TTGTGTACCAAGCGATGTACTACAAGAAGGATAATGCAAGGTTTTTGAAAGTCCCAATCCTATTTTCTTGCACTAACATCGGACTTTAACAGGTCAAAAGCCTTATTTTAAAAGGGTTTTACCATTATTCAGCCAGCCCTAGTAAGGCTTTCAAAATAGTTTGACATAAAACCTGATTTAGGGGTTACAAAGGTGAGATGCTCCCCTTCCCCACTTCCCCACTTCTCCACTTCCCACTCTGCAATAACTACTGGCAGCCAGAAATACATTGGTTTCCTATCATACTTTGTGCTTTTTGTCAAAAAAACTTTTTTTTTGCAATAAAACTACACAAAAAAAAGATCATCGTTATGGGTGAAATTGACTGATTTACCTGTTTTAATTAGGATCACCTTGTAGGTGTGGCAAGGGTTTGAGCCATTGCTGCCCAAAAAAGCACATAATAACCCACTATGAAATTCTATCAAATCGCTGTAACCATTGTAACATCGTTGTTAAATAAAAATCTTTCTCAATTAATTCTTAAGAATTTATAAATATTGCGAAATGTTAATTTAAATATTCTCAAGTTTTTGGAGTCAATAAATAATTTTTGCTTATCTTCAGCCAACATTGGGTTAGGAGTCAGGAGTCAGGAGTCAGGAGTCAGGAGTCCGGAGATAGGAGTCCAGAGATAGGAGATAGGAGATAGGAGATAGGAGTCAGGAGACTTTTTTATTTATTCTCCCCACTTCCTCACTTCCCCACACCCTCTTTCAAGTCAGGAGTCGGGAGATTATTTTTATTTGTTCTCCCCACACCCTACACCCTACACCCTACACCCCACACCCCACACCCTACACCCTACACCCCACACCCTACACCCCACACCCCACACCCCACACCCCACTTCCCCACTTCCCACTGTGCAGGGGGATTATTTTCTAGAGAATAAAACGTAAAAACAGGGAATAATAAACAGAGTTAACAGAGTTGCTAAAGACAAACCCGAAAAAACGACAATTCCTAAAGGTTGCAGGAATTGTCCCCCCTCTCCTAATCCTAAAGCGAGGGGAAATAAACCTAAAACCGTGGTCACGGTAGTCATTAAAATCGGTCGTAAACGTTGGGGAGCGGCCTTTAAAATAGCTTGTAGTCGAGTAAAACCGAATTCTTGCCGCAATTGATTCGCCAATTCCACCATAATAATCCCGTTATTAACCACAATGCCCACCAATAAAACCACCCCGACGATGACAATGGCATTAATCGGGGTTTTGGTCAAATATAGTCCGAAAATTCCCCCCGCTAGGGCTAAAGGAACGGTTAACATAATCACCAAAGGGTCTATGAGTGAGTTATACTGCACGGCCATGACCACAAAGACTAAAAATACTGATAAACCCGCTAATAAACCCAAAGAACCCTGAATTTCTTGATTAGACGTGGCGGCAGCACTGGGTAAAATGCTGATACCATCGGGTAAGGGAGTGGAATTTAAAACCGATTGTACCCCCACGAGTGCGTCACTTAATTTCGCCCCTTCGACTAAACTGCCGATAATAATAAAAACTTGACGCTGATTGATTCTCTGGATGACTCCGGGGGTTTTTCCCGCTTCAATCCGGGCTATATCTGCTAATTTTAAGTCTTCTTGTCTATTGACAAAAATAGGTATTTGTGATATGTCACTAATTTTTTGCCGCGAGTTGGGGTCCAATTGCACTCGGATATCGATTAATCTTTCTCCCCGTTGCAGTTGGGTGGGGATCGATCCTTGAATAGCGGTCCGTAGCGTTTGTCCCACTTCCAGGGTACTCAATCCCAAACTATTTAAGCGGGTCCAATCGGGTTTAATCTGAATTTCCGGTTGTCTGGGGTCAGCATCGGCACGAAAACGCGCACTAGGGACTTTTTCATCGAGAATACTGAGGATTTCTTCACCAGCTTGCTCTAAAGTTTTCCCATCGCGTCCCTGTAACATCACATCCACATCGGCACCAACGGAGGGAGAGTTATTAAGAATAATACCGCGCACTTGACCGGGGGTGAGACGCAAACGCACGTTAACGAGGTTTAATTGCTCTAGTGCTTTGCTCATGCGTTCGATATATGCTTCTGTATTAGTGCCTTGTTTGAGATTAATCGTACTAGAAGCGCGCAAAATATTTTCATTGGTAGTTGTGCCAAAAAGAGAACCGCCACTGGTAGTAAAAACATACTCAGTTTCCGGTTGTGATAATAAAATCTTTTCTACTTCCCGCATCACCTGACGGTTAGTATTTAAATTGGTACCCGGGGGAAATTGAGCAAAAACGTTCACCTGTCCGGTTTGAATACGACTAAAGACTTCCTGGGGGATATATTGCCAGAGATAGAAACTACTTCCCCCTAAAATTAAAAAGGCCAGCAGGATAACAGGTATTCTGTAGTGGATGATTTTAGCTAAAAAACGACCGTAGAGGATGGTTAAACCTTCTAGACGTTGACTAAAGACTTTTAAGAGCCAAAACCGATGGATACCACGGTCAACCCCCATATTTAACAAACGACTGGCCAACATGGGAACAACAGTTAACGCACACAACAGAGAAGCAGCCACAGCAAAACTGATAGTGAGGATAATCTCGTTAAACAGCAGAGAGATAAAACCACCCAGTAATAAAAATGGCAGGATAGAGACGAGATTAGTCGCAGTGGAGGCCAATAAAGCAGATTCTACCTCTTGGCTGCTATTACGGGCAATTTCTAAAAAATCTCGCTTATTTTGGTTTTGATTAACTTTGAGGGCAATATTTTCCAGCATGACAATGGAATTATCCACCACGATACCCACCCCTAGGGCCAATCCTCCCAAACTAAACACATTTATCGATAACCCGAATAACTTCATACAGATAATTGCGACGAGGGTAGAAAGAGGAATCGCTAGGGTAATGATAAAAGTCTGTCGCAGGGAACCGAGAAAGACGAATACAGTCAGTCCTGCTAGAATTGTCCCCGCTAGTCCCGAGGAAACCACGTTATTAACCGCGTTTTGGATAAATACAGACTCATCAGTAGTGGTGACGACTTGTATTCCCCCGGTCATTAACCCGGATTTTTTTAATTCTGTAATGCGTTTTTTGACCCCTTCTACCACAGCAATCGTGTTCGCATTCGGTTGTTTTTGGACGCTAACCCTCACGGCATTTTTTCCATTTAGGGTGACAAAAATTCTTTGTTCTTCTGTCCCATCGATAACTCTGGCCACATCCCGCAGATAGATTTTTTCTTCGGGATTATTACTATCGGTCAGCGCTAAATCTTGGATATCCGCTACGTTTTTAAATTTCCCCACCGCACGGGTTAAAGGTTCCCCGGTTTCTCCCTGTAGTCGGCCCCCAGAGATGTCCTGATTGCGTCTTTTTAGGGTGTCTAAAACCTGATTTAATCCCACTCCTAAAGATTGTAATCGCTGCAGGTCAATATTAACTTGAATTTCTTCTCTAACTCCCCCAATCACGTCCACCACTGCCACTCCTTCCACAAATCCTAATTCTCTCCCTAATTCTTCATCGGCAAATAATCTTAAATCTTTTAGGGGTAGGGTATCAGAAACGAGAGCGAATTCATAGACGGGTAAACGAGAGGGTTCAAATTTGTTTAAGCGCGGTTCCTCAATAATATCGGGTAAATTTTGTCGGACACGATTAAAACTTTCGGTAGCTTCATTTAAAGCGACATTTAAGTCTCCCCCCGGTTGAAAAAATAAATCTACTCGCATCCTCCCCTCGCGAGTTTCTGAATAAACTTGCACTACTCCCTCGGTGGCACTCATTCCTTCTTCTAGGGGTTTAGTTACTTCTTCGAGAATGACTTCCGGGGAAACTCCGGGTACATTCATCCTTAAACTAATGCGGGGATAAGTGATAGAAGGAAGCAAGTCCACTTCTAAACGATTTAGAAAAAAAAGACCGATGATGATAACTGCTATAGTTAACATCAATACTCCTATGTGACGACGAATTGACAGACCGCTTAGGGAGATGTTTTCTGACATGATTACCTATGGGGGAGAGTAAGGAGTGAACAGTGAACAGTAAACCCATAACTGATAACTGATTAATTGTGCATAACTCGACCGAAACTCCATAATTTTTGATAATAATGACGACTAACGCTATCCCTATCATCAGTAAGTAGATTTATAGCGATACCATTGTTACCTGTTTCTTTTCCTGAACTGTGGATATATTGATTATTACCTAGATATAAAGCCACATGATTAACTCTTTTATCACCAAAGAAAATTAAATCTCCTGGGAGTAATTCCTCTCGGTTTATTTTTTGACAAAAAGCCTCCTGTTGATAGGAATCCCTCGGCAACCAAATACCAAAAGTGGCAAAAGCAGCCTGGATTAATCCTGAACAATCGTAATTAGGTGCAAGGGTTCCACCCCAGAGATAATGATTGGTACGGTTCCTTGCTTCCTGAGTAAAAGTGATAATCTCAGGAATATGTTTTTCTATGTCGGAACGAGTTAGAGGAATTTTTTGATAAGCTGTGGTGGCCACCGCAATTGCATCTAAATCTTCTCCGCATAACCAAGCTAAATAATTATCTTCTCTTAGCTGAATTTGTAGCCCTTTTTCGGTAATTTCTAGGGAAATAAATTTTAATTGTCTTCCCTGTTGTGCTTGGGTCGCTAACTCTTGACAACTGGGAGAATTGTAGAGATTTAAGTCTCTTATACAGAGATATTCCTGGTTGAATGATGGGGTAAGAGAGATGATTTTCATAAAAAATAGCTCAGAATTTATTGACAGAAAAAACTGCATTACTAGCCAAAAGCAAAGGGATAACAACGAGGAGAATAACCTTAGTTCGTTCTGTCATCTTCAAGTTTCCACCTCTCTTAATTCGGCTCTCTTATTCTTTGTGTGAGCAGTTTAACTTACTATAGAAGCGATCAATCTTTCTTTGTGTCCTCTGTGTCTCTGTGGTTCCTTCCACTCGCTCGCCAGCAGGACTGTATCTTAGAATACATTTTACCCACCAAACCTAAGAGAGCCTTAATTCTTGGCCATAAAGATAATCTATAACCGAACTGAATCCCTGAAAAATTATTAAACCTATGGCATAATTAACCTTTCAGGGTTCAAAAACTGCAAAAATAAGGATTAAATGGCATACAATCGGTGAATAGAGCATTTAATCGTTTATTATTCGTTTTTAATTCTCCTGACTACTGGCTACTGGCCACCAACTCCTAACCCTAACAACAATTTTTGATTTTTACAACAGGTCTAGGATAGCCATTTCCTTAACAATATGTTACAATAGCCGGCGAGAGGGGAGTGGCCAATATCTGGAACTTTTGGGCTAGAGATAGATTCTATCGATCAACAGTCACCTCCTGGGTGGGTGGAATTAAATATAAGATGAACGTAGGTTGGGTTGAAGTATGAAACCCAACGCCCGCATGGGTTACGCTACCGCTAACCCATCCTACAAATAATTGTTCCTCCCTACTTAAAGTAAGCTTTTAATCAGATGTTGAGGTTAGTCCATGGCCAATGTTTCGGGGCGGTTTCAAAAGCAAGAATACAGCCAAAACTCAGAAAATACCGTCGCGGTGGTCAGTTCAGTCATGTCCGGTTTAAAAAAAGCATCTCCCCTACAAAAGGGCTTATTTTGGGGAATAACCCTCAGTTTTACCGCCCTAGTTTCCGCCACTGTTGGGGCTGCCGTCGCTTTAATTAGTCCCTTACCCGCACCAATTGGGGCTATCTTCCAAAAAACATCTTTTCCCACCCAAACAGACATCCTTGAGGATCAAGCTTGGAATAGCTTAATCAATCAGCAGCTTTCTCGTCCTGTTAATATTTTAGTTATGGGCATCGATCGAGTTTTAGATGCCAAAAACAGCGACGATGTATTTAAAGGTCGCAGCGATACCATGCTCCTAGTGCGCTTCGATCCTAGCGATAAAACCGTGAGAATGTTGTCTATCCCTCGCGATAGCCGCGTCAGAATCCCCGGCCATGGTTTTACTAAAATCAACGATGCTAACGTTCACGGTGGACCGACTCTAGCGGCAGAAGTGGTCACTAATACTTTAGGGGATGTCACCGTTGATCGCTATGTGCGGGTGACTACCGATGCCTTCAAGGAATTAGTCGATTTAGTCGGGGGTGTAGAAGTTTATGTACCCGAACGAATGTATCATAAAGATGTCACCCAAAAATTAGAAATTGATTTACAAGAGGGTTGGCAAAATCTCAACGGCGACCAAGCAGAACAATTTGCCCGTTTTCGTAACCCGCAATACGGCGATATTGGTCGCGTACAAAGACAACAAATTTTATTAAAAGCACTCCAACAAAAGATTTTTAGTCCGACAATTCTCCCCAGTCTCCCGAAAGCAGTACAGGTTTTACAACAATATATCGATACGAACTTAAGCGTCGAGGAAATGCTGGCTATCGCTAATTTTGGACGGGAAATTAAACAGGATGACTTAAGAATGATCCTACTCCCCGGCCGGTTTAACAACCTCGAGGAATACGATGGTCGCAGTTATTGGATTTTGAACCGTCGCGAAATTAGAACCATTGTGGCTAATAATTTTACCGATAACTATGGGGGGGGAGAAACCTCCGTTTATAGTCTGCGGATTGCCATTCAAAATGCCACCCATACCAAAGGTTTAGCCCGTCGTACTCGCAATTATCTGGCCAAACAGGGCTACACAAATGTTTATATTAGCGATGACTCCTCCCAAAAGCTAGAAACCACCGCAATTATTGCCCAAAAAGGTGATGTTCAGTCCGCTAACCTCTTGAAAAATCAATTGGGAATCGGTAAAGTAGAATCATCCTCCACTGGTGCTTTAGACTCAGACCTAACTATTCGGGTGGGTGATGATGTGTCCCAGTTTTTTGACGCTCAACAGTAACAATGTTGAAAAATTTTTTCAGTCTGGTTTTAATTATTTTGCTGGCGATTCTTTGGCTACTTTTCGCGGCCCGTCCGGTGGCTTTGGCCCAAGATAAAACGATTAACTATAGTTTTGCCCAGCTGCAAGATCGGGATTTTTCCCATCAGGATTTGCGCGGAGGAGTTTTCGCAGCTGCTGCGATGCGGGGAGTTAACCTAGAAGGTGCCGATTTATCCTATAGCATTCTCACCGAGGCTGTCCTCTTAAAAGCTAACTTAAAAGGGGCCGATTTAACCGCCTCTTTGGTAGATAGAGTTACCCTCGATTTTGCCGATTTAACTAATACTATTTTTACCGATGCGATCGCTACTCGCAGCCGTTTTTATGACACAATTATTACCGGGGCCGATTTCACTAACGCGGTGATTGATAACTATCAGGTCAAGTTAATGTGTGAACGGGCCGATGGCATTAATCCAGTCACGGGAGTGGCCACCAGAGATAGTTTAGGCTGTAATTAGGGTTTGCTGAATAAATCTAAAAACCTTGTTGGGTAATAATTTTAGACTTTTTATCAATCAAAAAGTACCAGATCTGGGAGTGATCGGGGGGAAAATCCCTGGACTTTTTCCCTGAAAGTTAGGTAATTGACCCCCTCAAAACCCCACACCCCACACCCCACACCCCACACCCTGTCCCCACAAAAAACTTTTTGCCGCAAACCCTAATTAGCAATTCCGGGCAGATTCTAGCTGACTGCTCAAAAATAGCCTACCCCCTACACCCCGGCTATCTCGATCGAGACAGCCGGGGTGTAGAATAAAAATACTGAGCGAGGCTAAAGAAAGGAGAGGGACTCTTGATAATCGTCATCGATAACTATGATAGTTTTACCTACAATTTAGTCCAGTATTTGGGAGAATTAGCCTCCGAGTTCCCGATCGCTGTGCCGATCGAGGTCTATCGTAATGATAAAATCGACTTGGCCACAATCGAACAAATGCGGCCGGATGGGATTGTCATTTCCCCCGGTCCTGGTCGTCCAGTCGATGCGGGCATATCTCTGGAATTAATCGCCAAATTTGGCCCCCGTTTGCCAATTTTGGGGGTCTGTCTCGGTCATCAAAGTATCGGTCAGGTATTCGGAGGGGATGTGGTCTGGGCCCCAGTCTTGATGCACGGCAAAACTTCCCCAATCTATCACAACAATGAAGGGGTATTTCAAGGCTTAGAAAATCCTTTTACTGCCACCCGTTACCATAGTTTAGTGATCGAGCGCTCCACCATGCCGGATAATTTAGAGATCACGGCCTGGGTAGAAGATGGCACGGTCATGGGAGTCCGTCATCGGGATTACCCCCACATTCAAGGAGTACAATTTCATCCCGAAAGTATTTTAACCACTGCTGGCAAGGAACTTTTAAGAAACTTTCTGCGATCCCTCTAGTGTTTGCTAATCCCCAACCCCTGAAATTAACCTTCAATTGATTAATTCTGCATCTACATTTATGAAAAGGCGAGATTTTATCTTATCGGCGGGGGCAAGTTTCTTAACCGTGGCAGTAAGCTCAGTTTTAGCGGAAACTAAACCGAAACCCACTAACCCCACTTCCCCCCAAAAACCCGATAATTCCCTCTTAGTTCAATGGTTGGGTCATAGTTGCTTTTTATTCACCGGAGGAGGGCAAAGAGTCCTAGTTAATCCTTTCCGGGCAATTGGTTGTACGGCGGGTTTTCCTTTGCCAAAAGTAGAAGCAGATATCGTTTTAATTAGTAGTCAACTGTGGGATGAAGGGGCGGCCGAGGGTTTACCCGGTAATCCGAAAATTTTGTTTGAGCCGGGGGCCTACGATCTGGGTAAATTAAAACTACAGGGTATTAGTATCGCCCACGATCGCATGGGTGGGCAACGTTTCGGTATGAATGTGGCCTGGCGTTGGACCCAAGCGGGGATTAGTATTGTCCATTTAGGGGGGGCAGCGGCCCCAATCGAATTAGAACAAAGAATTCTCCTAGGTTCGCCGGATTTAGCTTTTATTCCCGTGGGAGGTGGTCCAAAAAATTATAATCCCCAAGAAGCAAAACAGGCGATCGAAGTTTTACAACCGCGAATTGCTATACCAACTCAATACTTTACCAGTGCCGCCGATAAAAATGCCTGTGAATTGGTGTCTGTAGATGAGTTTCTCAAGTTAGTCAAGGATAAAAATATCCGTTTGATCGAGGACAATAAATTACGGATTCGTGCCGCCGATTTACCCAAAAAAGGGACGCTCATTCGCGTGTTTGACTACCGCAAACTGTTAGAGAAATCCTAATTTTTAGGAGCCAATGACCTAGTCCTATTGATTAACTAATTTTTTCTCGTGTAACGCACCATCAATTTCCTGATATTCCCCGGGTTACGTTGTTGCTAACTCGCCCTACAGCCCTGATCATAAATCAGGGTTATAATTATTTTTAAGAAATTCCAGAATATTCAGCCCCAAGGAATGTCTATGTTACTACAAGACCTAAAGGAAGAAGCGGTTAAGCTATCACCGAGCGAGCGACTTGCGCTGGTTAGCGCCATTATTGAGTCCTTGCAGAGTACCCCAATTGCTAGACCTGATCGTGCTGGTGCAATTCAACGGATGCGTGGCTTACTCAAAACAGACCAACTTGCACCAACCGACCAAGAAGTAGCTGCCATGTTGGAAGAGCGTCGGCTGGAGAAATACCTTTAGTGAGAGTTTTAATTGATACTAATGTTCTCCTAGATTTTCTATTGCAGAGAGAGCTATTTTTCCAAGATGCAGAACGACTATTTCAGGCGATCGATTCCGGTCAGATCGTCGGGTATGTCACAGCCACAACCCTCACGGACATTTTTTACATTGCTCGAAGACACACGCGCAGTATTGAGCAAGCACGGCAAGCAGTTTCAGAGACATTGACAGCAATGGAAATCTGCCCTGTAAACCGGGAGGTTCTAGAGGTAGCGTTTAGTTCAGGTTTGGCTGATTATGAGGATGGGATTCAGGTTGCTTGTGCTGTAGCTCAAGGACTTGATGCTATCTTGACCCGAGATAATCAAGGGTTTTTGAATTCATCGGTACCTGTGTTATCAGTTCAGGAGTGCTTGCATCGCTTGCAAGAGCCAAATAATAGCAAATCCACCTTATAAAATCAAGTTTACAGGCTTTTTGGTTCGTGAGGGGGTGAGGAGTGAAAAGTGAGCAGTTACAGCCAAAATTTGGCGGCATGGGCAAAGCTCCTTTGTGGCAGATTGATGACAGCATTATTACAGGAGATTTACAGGCTGTCCAAGATAGCCCAACCCACGTTAGCATCATGCCAAGAGTTACAATGGCTCTAGAAAGGTACGAAGCGGCATTGGCAAAGACCCAAAAATATTGGGAAAAGGTGGATTAGTGGCATACACACAATAGGAGTCTATGAAAATGGCATGGATATTTAGTTTATCCGCAGAATGTGGTTCTGATGAGAGCAAGGCCGATAAATTTGCTCAACATTTTCAGGGAATGTCATTGTTGCTGTCAAATGGTCGCCAGTGCCAATGTCGCACAGACACATTCCAAGACATAGAAGAAAATTGGTGGTGTCGCGTTTCACCAAATAATCTTAGCGAAGTGGGAATAGACAGCCCTGAAAGTGCCTATTCAATGACAGAGTTAGGTATTTTACTCTATCAGTCCCTACGATTTGCCCCCACCTTCCGTTATGCACTGGTTGGTGTTGAAGTCGATGAATTTAGAACATACACTGAGCTTATCGAAGAATCATCCAATCTATCTATCCCAGGACTGGTTTTAGCGAAACCACTTGCAGGCGAGCTAGGAATATTGCCAGTATTTCGCTCCTTTAGCCCTAGTTATGTTTGGCAACCTTACGCAGGAGAAGTTTACAACCCGCTGATGACATCGCCAAATCTGAAAAACAAGCTTAATGAACTGCTGGCTGTAAGTTGACCTCACAAGCGAAGAAGGCATAACTAGACCGTTCTCTAAAAATTGCTTTAACAATCTTATTAAAAATGTTTTTGCTGAAAGAATCTCGCTCTTTTTTTAGACAGGGATGGACAATTGCGGTTTTACTAATTGCCCTGCTTGTTTCCCTGCCAATTTTATCGGTTGCCAGTAGTTTATTAACTAATTCCAGTCAAGTCTGGCAACATCTGATCGAAACTGTTCTCTGGGATTATCTAGTTAATTCTTTTTGGTTAATGTGCGGGGTGGGCAGCGGCGTTTTAATCATCGGTGTCGGCACAGCTTGGTTAACAACGATGTGTCAATTTCCCGGTTGTCAACAATTTCAATGGTTATTATTACTACCCCTTGCCGCTCCTGCCTATCTCTTGGCCTATACTTATACCAATATGATGGACTATTTTGGTCCGGTGCAGACGTTCTTAAGAAGTGTTTTCGGTTGGAATAGTGTCGAGGATTATTGGTTTCCTAATATCCGTTCTCTTTGGGGGGGGATTCTGATGTTAATACTGGTGCTTTATCCCTACGTTTATCTGTTAGCAAGGGTCGGTTTTTTAGAGCAATCTGTCTGCACGGTGGAGGCAAGTCGCTCCTTGGGATGTAATCCTTGGCGCAGTTTTTTTACCGTCGCTTTACCCCTAACAAGACCGGCAATTATGGCAGGATTAGCCCTAGCTTTAATGGAAACTCTGAACGATTTTGGTACGGTGCAGTATTTCGGTATTAATGCTTTTACCACGGGGATTTATAATACTTGGTTCGGTATGGGCGATCGCATAGCAGCGGGGCAGTTATCCACAGTTTTAATGGTATTTATCCTCGTTTTAGTTTTCCTTGAACAATCCTCCCGTCGTCAAGCTCGTTACTATGAAATGACCAATCGTTTCCAGTCACCGACTAAGTACAAACTGGGATTTATTCGGAGTTTTTTGGCAATGTTCTCCTGTTTTGTGCCGGTATTTCTGGGGTTTATTGCCCCCGCTTTCTATCTGGCCTATTTAGCCTTTAACCATGCCCAAGAAACTTTTAATAATGACTTTTTTAGTCTATCGGGAAACAGTTTTTTTCTGGCTAGTTTAAGCGCAATTATTGCGGTAGTTTTAGCTTTAATTCTCGCCTACGGGGAAAGACTTAATCCGAATAAAACTCTTAAAGGTTCTGTGCGGATTGCGGCCGCTGGTTATGCTATCCCCGGCATTGTTATCGCAGTGGGGGTTTTAATTCCTCTCGGCAAATTAGATAACTTTTTCAACCAAGTATTAAATATCAATTTAATTCTGAGCGGCACAATTTTCTGTCTAATTTTTGCCTATATTGTCCGGTTTTTAGCCGTAGCTTTTTCCACATTAGAATCGAGTTTAAGTAAAATTAAACCTAGTTTAGATGATGCTTCCCGCAGCCTTGGCTATGGCACCGGCGCCACTTTAATTAAAGTGCATATTCCTCTTTTGTCGGGGGGATTATTGACGGCGGCTATGTTAGTTTTTGTCGATGTGATGAAGGAATTACCCGCTACTTTGGTGTTAAGACCTTTTAATTTTGATACCCTAGCGGTGCGCGTTTATCAATACGCCAGTGATGAACGTTTGGTGGAAGCGGCGGCACCAGCCCTGGCCATTGTCCTAGTGGGATTAATTCCGGTAATTTTTTTAAGTTGGCAAATTTCCCGACGGGCGATCGATTAAAGTGGTGGCCGATTCCTAGACAAGTTGGCGATCGGCCAGCCGCTTAGTTCTATTTAGGGTTTGCGGCAAAAAGTTTGTTGGTGGGGTTAGGAGACAGGAGACAGGAGACAGGAGATTATTTTATTTATTCTCCCCACACCCCACACCCCACACCCCACACCCTGCCGCGAGGAAAAACTTTTTCGGTAAATCCTAGTTCTATAGTCTAGTACAAAATAATGTTACAGTTCTTGACAAGACTACTAGAGAGGGGGGGTGTCAGTGATAGGATTCCCTAAAACCCCTTTTCTTTATTTTTGTAGAGAGAACAAAATCCTATGACAGAACTTTCTGGAAAAGCTCCTAAGTTCGGTGGCAGCACGGGCGGTTTACTCGCCAAAGCCGATCTGGAAGAAAAGTACGCCATCACCTGGACAAGCAGCAAAGAACAAGTCTTTGAAATGCCCACCGGTGGCGCCGCTATCATGAACGAAGGCGAAAATCTCCTCTATTTGGCCCGCAAAGAACAGGCGCTCGCTCTTGGTACCCAATTCCGGACGAAATTTAAGCCCAAAATCGAAGATTACAAAATCTATCGGATTTATCCCAGTGGTGAAGTGCAGTATCTCCACCCTGCTGATGGTGTCTTCCCCGAAAAAGTTAACGCTGGTCGTGAATTTTTCGGCAAAAAAGACCGCAATATCGGCAAAAACCCGGAACCGGCGACAATTAAGTTCTCTGGTGTCACTCCCTACGAAGCATAAATAATCCCTAAAATCGAGAGTGGGGAGTTAGATTTAGAAGCTATTTGGCCCCAAGATTTAACTTCTGACTCTCGATTTCTCTGATCGCA
>NZ_JAPZQM010000340.1:0-13420 GCF_027530565.1 Microcystis sp. LE19-10.1B
GATTGGGGGGAAAATTCAGGTACTTTTTCCCTGAAAATTAGGTAGTTGACCACCTGAAAATCGATAAAACCCCACACCCCACACCCCACACCCCACACCCCACACCCTGCCACCACCGAAAAACTTTTTCAGCAAGCCCTATGTACGCTCGAAACTGACTTCAGGCACTTGAGCATAAAGGGGGGTTTTCTCCGCTTTTCGTTGCAGGTAAGTTTCCATCGTTAGCCCCGGAGGTAAATTCCACTGTACTAGATAGTTGGCTTTGTCTTTGCGCTCTCGCACAGTGGCTAAGTCCTGCCCAATCAAGCGCATTTCCTTGATTAGTTGCCAACCTAGCCCAGCGTTTTCTAGTACTTGTTCGAGGGAGGCGCGATCGATCGCTTTGATAATCAGGAATAACCGCCCCTCTGTTTCACCGATTAGGGCTTCGATTAACTCTCCCTGGGATTTTGATGCGACTGTGGCAATGCGCTCCAATATCTCGCTCACTTGTTCTTTGGTTTTTTCTTGTCGATCATCCTCTACTAGATATAGAGTCATAATTCATCTGAAATACATTTACAATACATTTGAGTTTACTGTCTTTGAGAAAAAAAAGCAATATTTTCAAGAGCCTCAAAACGAGGTGACACGGGAGTGGATGGTTCAAGACCGTTTCGCTCAAGTCGTGGCCAGAACCCTGGCCTTGAATGATATGCGTGACCCGATTTTTTCGATAACCGCCCTTATCTGGCTGAATTTTTTTCGGCCAAAGACTTGACAAACTCCAAAATTTCTGCTAACCTTGTAGTATAATGGGAATCCGTGTAGGCCTACGAACCCTCTTTGTAACTCTTTCTCAAGAATAAAAATTTTAACCCGAATTGCCGGTAGTAGCTAAACTAAGAGCAGTACCACGGGAAACGGTGACTATGGAAGTTATTTGTACGCGTCCCCACTGTCCGAAACCGCGTAATCAATGCCCAGACCTAGACGATAGCAATCGCTTAACCTCGATCGAGCAGAAATATTGTACTACTTGCGGGATGCCATTAATTTTAGGGGGACGTTATTTGCCAGAACGTCTATTGGGACAAGGAGGATTTGGGGCGGCATTTTTAGCGCTAGATCGTTATAGTCCCAAAAAAGCTAAATGTGTACTCAAACAATTTCAACCCTCCGGTAATTTAAGTCCCCAAGCTTTAGAAAAAGCGAAAAATTTATTTTTTCAAGAAGCGCACGTTTTAGAAGATTTAGGACGAGAACATCCCCAAATCCCCGATCTCTATGCTTTTTTCCCTTTAACAGTCAAGAATCAATTAACGGGAAAAGAAGAGCAATTTTTCTATCTGGCCCAGGAATATATCGACGGTAAAAACTTAGAAGAAATTCTCCAACAGCAACAAAAACCCTTTCAAGAAAGTGAAGTCAAAAACATTCTCAAAGAATTACTTCTTATCCTCAAATTTATTCATGAAAATGGTTCCATTCACCGGGATATAAAACCATCTAACATCATGCGCTCCCAAAATGGCCGCCTCTATTTACTCGATTTTGGGGCAGTAAAACAGGCTACCAATAATCCCAATAATACACAGGAGAAATCCACAACAATTTACTCAGCTGGATTTGCCCCTCCCGAACAACAATTAGGCAATCAGGTATCGGCAGCCACAGATTTATATGCCCTAGCAGCTACCTGTGTTATACTCTTAACTAATCGCGATCCTGATGATCTATACGATCCCCAAAAACAGGTCTGGAATTGGCAAAATTATGCCCCCAACATCAGTGCAGATTTAGCAAGAGTATTCAATAAAATGTTACTAGCAAATCCCCTGGATAGATTTCAATCCTGTGGAGAAGTTTTAACCGCTTTAAATACACCTCCCCCATCTCCTCCATCTCCTCCACCTTCTCCAATTCCTCCATCCCCTCCAGCTTCTCCAGTGATTAGAAAAACTTCCCGTTTTTCTCTTGGGGAAACTTTCGCTAATGCTGCCTTTACAGGATTTGAGGGGATATTATTAGTAATTGCCTTAAATAGTTTACTACCCTCGCTAGGAATTGTCATCGCTTTTATGATCTTAGGTGGCTTAGTTTGGGCATTATTTAAAAAAGTGATTGAAGGGAGAGATTTACCGATTCTAGCAGCAATTACTCTCGCCTTCCTGTTAATTCCGCAACTGCAAGGAACCCTAAGTTTTCCTGAAATTGCTATCATTGCCGTGATGGCAGCCATCGGAGCAATTACTATTACCGCCTTTTTCGGGCTAATATATCGGATAATTTTGCGATTATTTTAAAACCCTGAAAGTAGTTAAATTATCATCACTACCGCCAGTAATCGTGCCACCGAGGTCTAAAATAGTTTGCAGATAGTCGAGGATTTCCTGAGAAATTAACTCTCCCGGCATCAAAACGGGAATACCGGGGGGATAGGGACAGATAACATCAGCACTAAGACGATCGAGGGCATTTTTCCGGGATACTATCTCTGTAGGGGCAAAAAAAGCCTTTCTAGGAGAAATAGCCAAATTTCCCGTGACTGGGGGAGGAGTCAGGGGTAAACTGGTAGAGTCAGGAGATTGAAGGCATTGAAAAGCAGTAATTAGGCGATTAATGTGTTCGCGATGGTTGCCGATGGAGATAATAAAAGTAAGTTGGCTTAAAGTCGGTAATTCTGCCGTGACGGCGTATTTTTCTCGCAAAATATCGTCTATTTCGTAACCAGTTAAGCCAAAATCTTTGACGATTACCGTTAAACGAGTGCGATCGAACCAGTGACAACCCGGGATAGAATGGGGAAAGTCTAAAACAGAGATATTAGGAATTTTATCGAGTTCTTTTCGGGCAGAAGCGGCTAAATCGAGGGTTTTGCTCAGTAAATCTAGTCCTTGCGTCGCCATTTGCTTTCTAGCACTATCAAGGGAAGCGAGAAGCAAATAACTAGGGCTAGTGGTTTGAACTAATTGTAAGGCTCGATCGACTTTTTCGGAACTAATGCGATCGCTTTTTAAGTGTAACATCGATGCTTGAGTTAAGGCCCCTAAAACCTTATGGGTGGACTGAATAGCCATATCGGCGCCGAGAGACAGGGCAGCCGGAGGTAAATCGGGATGAAAGGCAAAATGCGCCCCGTGAGCCTCATCGACGAGCAGCGGGATAGAATAATGATTGGTAATCTGGGCGATAGTTTCTAAGTCACAGCAAACCCCTTGATAGGTGGGAGAGACTACCATCACCGCTTTGGCGTCGGGATGGAGTTTCAGGGCATTTTCGAGGGATTGGGGGGTTATATTTAAATTTAGATCGATAGTGGGATTATATTCGGGATTGATAAAGATAGGTTGCGCCCCAGAGAGAATTAAGCCCGAAATTGCCGATTTATGAATATTTCTCGCCAAAATAATTTTATCTCCCTCGCCGCAAGTGGCTAAAATCGCCGCAATAATGCCACAACTGGAACCATTGACTAAAAACCAGCTTTTATCTGCCCCAAATGTCTCGGCTGCTAAAATTTGCGCTTCTTTAATCACCCCCGTCGGGGCAAACAAATTATCAAGGTCGGGTAATTCGGGTAAATCGGCTTTAAAGACGCTTTTTCCCAGTAAATTACTTAAATCTTCCCCGATTCCTTCCCCCTGCTTATGCCCTGGTGCATAAAATGGTACATCTAAACTATTGACTTTTTTTTGCAGTTGTGATATTAGCGGAGCAGATTCTGGCGAAGGCATTGTGAGAAGTGGGGTGTGGGGTGTGGGGTGTGGGGTGTGGGGTGTGGGGAAGTAGGGTGTGGGGTGTGGGGTGTGGGAAGTATAAATAAAAATAATCTCCTGTCTCCTGTCTCCTGAATCCTGACTCCTGACTCCTGACTCCTGTTAACTATCTGTGCCTAACATTTGCAGTTTATATAAACTAGCGTAGAGGCCGTCTTCGGTTAATAAATCTTCATGGGTTCCCGATTCGACTAATTCCCCGCGTTTAAGGACAAGAATTCGATCGACATCGCGAATAGTGGAGAGACGATGGGCGATAATAATAGCAGTACGATTGACTAAAATCTGTTCTAAAGCTTCTTGAATTAATACTTCTGTCCCCACGTCTAAACTAGCGGTAGCTTCATCTAAAACTAAAATTTCGGGGTTACGAATAGCGACTCTCGCAAAAGCGAGTAATTGTTTTTGTCCTCCCGATAAATTTGCACCCCGTTCCCGTAAAAGGGTATGATAACCATCGGGTAACTCCTCGATAAAGTGATCGATATTAGTTAATTTAGCTGCTGCCTTCACTTGCTCAAAATCATAATTTTCCCCTAAAGTAATATTGCGAGTAACATCTCCGGCAAAGAGAAAAGTTTCTTGGAGAATGACACCGATATAACGTCTTAATTCCGCTTGGGGAAGATAACGGATATCGATACCATCCACTAGAATTCTGCCCTTACTCGGTTCATAAAGACGACAGAGAAGACGAATAATCGAACTTTTTCCCGCACCGGTGGGACCGACTAAAGCGACTTTTTCCCCTGGATGAATGGTAAAATTGAGACCTTTGATAATATATTCATCGGGTTTATAACCAAACCAAACATTTTCAAAAATAATCTCGCCAGTTTGACGTTTTTCTGGGAAGTAAATCTCTTTATAATTGTTAGAATCGGTGATTTCAATGGGAATACTAATTAATTCACCAATTCGTTCTATAGCAGTAAAACCCGATTGAAACATAGTAAATTTTTCGGCAAACTGACGCAGGGGATTAAAGAGACGTTGGGAGAATAAAATAAAAGCTGATAAAACCCCAAAATCAATGGTTTTCTGGAGAATAAAAATCCCGCCTAACCATAATACTCCTCCCACGGCAATTAATCCGATCCATTCCAAAGTAGCTGAGACAGCCGAATCATAAAAAATTGTTTTATCTAGGGATTGACGATAGTGAGTATTGGTAGTGCGAAACATTTCAGCGTTAAAGCGTTCGCGGCGAAATAATTGAACAATATTGACTCCGACTACATTTTCCTGTAATTGGGCATTAAGTTTTGATAATTCCTCGCGTACTTGATAGTTAGCGCTGCGGTATTGTTTTTGAAAAAAGATAATTAAAGCAGTGACGGGAAATAACATCAACACCAACAATAGAGCTAATTGCCATTGCAGGGTAAACATGGTGATGATAATAACTAAAATATTGACCAAATCGCTGACAACTCCGATCGCCCCACTAGCAAAAACTTCTCCTAATGCTTCCACATCGCTGGTTAAACGAGTGACTAAACGTCCCACGGGAGAGCGATCAAAAAAACTGGAGGAAAGGGAGGTGACATGGGTAAATAAATCTTCCCGGACATTAGCAGTAATTGACTGACCGACTTTCTGCACTAGATAACCTTGCATTGTCCCTAAAATCAGTCGTAAAATAATCGAAGCCGAGAGGATAATAATTAGGGTATTAATGGCTGCTGTTAAGGGCATTCGAGCCAAAAAATCCCAAGTTTGTTCCTTTTGCAAAAGGGAGACCGCTTGACCGATAATTAAGGGTTGTATCGCCCCTGTGAGAGATAGGGGAAAAAGAAGTATTAATGACCAGAATAGCAGGGCTTTTTGCTTTTTTGCGTAGGGAAGTAATCTTAATAATAATCTCCAGTCATTTTCTTTGACCGGAGGGGACACAGGGGAGGATGATAGACTCATGAAGGGATTTCCAATGAAATTCTCGGCAGCCGGGGAGAAATTACCCCTCTGTTGTTAACTTTTCTAACAGGCGATCGATCTGGAAATATTCCTCCATTAATTCTCGAATACCAGCGACTTTTACCTGTTCCTGTAAGCGAATCTTCCCGAAGGCCTGATCGACGATTTCCACGGTACTGAGAGTATCTAAATTTACCGAGAGAATCGGTACTTCTAAATCCTCGGCCCGTCCCAAAATCAGGGGATCTGGAGAGATGGAACCGGTTAAGATTAAACAGGTGGTGGAAGTTTCTAGGGCAGCTAACTGGAGGTCTGTGCGATCGCCACCCGTAATCACGGCCATATTTTCCCCCTTGCGAAAATATTCTAAAGCGGCGTTGACATTCATCGCCCCGATCGCTAAACTTTCTACCATCCAATCCAAACGATCGGGCCGACATAATACTTTGGCCCCCAAAAGATGGACAATTTCCCGAACACTAATACTACGCAGCAGTTTACTAGCGGGTAACAGTCCTAAAACTTCCACGCCTTGGCCCGCGAGATAGGGTTTCAGGAGGGATTGTACTTCCTCCCAATCATCGGTGGGAATATCGCTAATCACTACCCCCAGCAGCTGATTATTTAATTCCCGTTGCGCTTTCAGCAGACTATCGGCAATCAGGGGAGAACTATAGCGGGCCACCAATAGGATCGGAGTCTGGAGAATTTTGGCCATTTCCCCCATCGATAGCTGAAAAATACTGCCTTCCCAGAGAGTCCCCGGCCCTTCGAGGAGGGTAATATCACTGTTAATCCGATCGAGATAACCAGCAAGAATATTGCCGTAGTCCTGTTTATCTGCACCTTGCAGACGTTTAGCAACGGAATCCACATCTGTATAGATCAGGGGCAAGCGCAGCTGTTCGGGGGATAATTCTAATAATTGCCGAATAAATTCTACATCCTCATCGACCAATTGCCCATCGACGTAGCCCGGACAATTGCCCACTGGTTTGCCGTAACTTATCTCTAGTCCTTTTTGCCGCAAGAGATGCGCTAAACCGACGATAGTTCCCGATTTACCACTGAGGGGTTCCAGGGAAGAGATGAGTATAGATTTGGCTGATTTCGCCACGATTTGCTCCTTTTTAACCCGTAAAATCCCGACTTTTATCCTTCAAATCGCAGCAGTTTCCGATAAAATCCCCGGGAAAAGTCGGCTGAACCTAGCTGCTTAAAGGTTTTAATCGCATCGATGAGATATTCGATCAACTCGGCGTTAATAATCGTCATCTCATAGCTTAGGTCGGCCTGTCCTTCAAATTGTAAACGACAACGGGTCAATTCCGAGGGCAATTTTGATACATACCAAGATGCCACAAAGGGAATCCCTTGACTGTTTTCTATGCGACGACGACCTTCTAAAGATCCGGCTTGATACAAAGCGATCGCATAGGGCAGGATACTATGTTTGTCCTTGGCATAGTAGGGCATATATACTACCACATCGGCCTTATCGGCGGGTTCTAATTGTTCGATAGTTGGCATAATTTACTTAATTCTCTGGTTCACGGCCAAGTTACCATTGACACTGATATTTTCCATATATTTTAACCGATCGCCCCAGGAATCTCCCGATCGAGAAAATAGGCAGAATTGACGACCAGATCATCCCTCTATACTGAGGTTATCATCGGCTATAACTGGTATATGAACCCGAAAAACCGTGCCGGGGTATAGGGAACTTGTTTGCTCGGGATTGGGACTGATAAATTCAATCGTCCCCCCCATGCTGGTAATTAATTCTTTAGCGATCGCTAAACCCAATCCTGTACCGGGTATATCTCCCCCTGCTTGCACTCCCCGGTAGTGACGTTGAAAAATTCTTTCTTGATCGCTCCTCGCTATACCATAACCCGTGTCTTTAAAAACAATTTCTACACTATTCTTAACATTCTGCACCTCGACGGTGACTTTTCCGCCAGCAGGAGTATATTTGAGGGCATTATCAATTAAATTGCTGAATACTTCCCGCAAACCGGGGATATTGGCGCAAATAAGTGGTATGTCTTCCCCGTGAATCGTTTCTAGACTGAGATTTCTCTCTTTGGCTACGGCCTGGGCCGAAAGGAGCAGCGGATCGAGAATATCATGGAGATCGATCGGAGTTAGTTGGCCGCTGCCAGCAGGCAAGAGAAAGGCGGTGGGGGAAGATTGCGCTTGCAGGAGAGGAATATCGACGGTGGGGTAATTTTCGCTTTCTTGCTGAATTTGTGCCTCAAATTCGGCGATTAAGTCCCGAACTCGATCGCTTTCTCTCAGCATACCAGTAATGGCGGGATCGTTACCCTCTTCGGCTAAAAGCCTTTTGAGTAGAAGTTTACCAAAGGTTTTTAAAGCGGTGAGGGGATTGCGGATTTGATGGAGAAAGGTATCGAGGCGCTGTCGTTGCCATTGTCGATAATAACGTTCTTCTCCCAATTGGCGATCGAGTACACAGGCCAAAGCGAGGGTTTGGGTGATTTTTTCCATCTGGGTTAATTCCCAACTTTGCCAAGGTCGTTTTTCTCGGGTTGTCACCAATAATCCGATCATGCCCTCTTCATACATTAAGGGTAAAAACAAGCGATGACCGCTGACGGTCTCCTGATTACCCCAGAGGTGGGATAAATCTTCTAACTTAACCGCAGTTAACAAGTCTGCCGCCGGTTGCCCCGGTTGTAAGGAAAGCCGCTTTTTTTGGGGAGAAGGGGGATTAAAAGGCGGATAAACAACGACTGGAATTAAATTACTCGATAAAGGTTCAGTTAAATAAACCGCACTTCTGTCCGTTTCCATTTGCTCTCGCAAAAGTTCCATCTGTGTCTGACAGAGGGCAATAAAATCATCACTCAGGGGAGTCCGGGAGGGGGAGGAGAAGGGCATACCAAGAAAGTAAAAAGTAAAAAATCAGAAAACCTAGATACAGCTAGGGTTGCGAGTTTTGTTTCCCAGTTTACATAGGGGAGAATGACCCTCCTCTTGAGTCGAGGGCAACCAGCAAAAAGCAATTAGGACAAGGGTTTGGTCACTATTTTCGGGGTGGATCAAGGTATATATTAAAAAAAGTTTAAGAATAATAAGTTTTGTATCGATATTTGTGGGTGTGTTTTTGTAACAAAAACTTAAACCTAGTCTCAGTCTAGCTTCTAGTCAAACTTGTCTGTAATTGGGTTTGTGAGAGACACTTGATTTCTTGGTCTAGAAGGGATATAATTGCTACGGCTTTTGTAACTATCATTACAACGATTAGCCAAAACAGGAGGTAATTGGGTTGGCCAGAAAACGGAAACGTAAAAGTCGCCGTCGTCAAGAAGGACGTAAGATACTTGAACTTATACCCCAGTATAGTATTGAAAGTGGCGAAGATAAACCCGTAACTGCGGCGCGTAAGTATATTCAAGCTATAGGCATTAGCCCACCAGCTTTATTGATTGTTAAGCGTAACGAGCATACAACCGATCGCTATTTCTGGGCTGAAAAAGGACTGTTTGGAGCGCAATATGTGGAGGAAAACCACTTCCTTTTCCCAAGTTTGCGCGACCTGCAGCCCCAGCCCCAGCCCGTCAAAGCACCGGTAGCAGTTGCTAAATAACTCAAAGGACTATTGATCATATCATGGAAAGTAAACTCGTTTACGGAAAAGTAAACGAGTTTTTTTGTGCATAAGTAGAGTTTGCGGCAAAAAGCTTTTCCTGGGGGCAGGGTGTAGGGTGTAGGGTGTAGGGTGTAGGGTTTTAGCGATTTTGAGGGGGTCAATTACCTAATTTTCAGGGAAAAAGTCCAGGAATTTTCCCCCCGATCACTCCCAGATCTGGTACTTTTTGGTTTCCAAAAAGTCTAAAAGTTTTACCCAACAAGGTTTTTAGATTTTTTCGGCAAACCCTAAATAATCAGTTTTTAATAACCAGATTTAGTATAAAAATAATCTCCTGACTCCTGACTCCTGACTCCTGACTCCTGACGAATGTTACGATTGTTACAACATCTTGACATTAATTCTGATACCCTGACAATGTGTCAATCTGTGCAGTAATGGGGCAGAAACTCAAGTGGTATCGATCCATATTTCTATTGTTGAGGGCAACCCGCACTTGCGATCGCTATTAGCTTGGCATCTGCAACAGGCCGGTTATTTGGTTAACCAATCGGCAACCCTGCAAAGTGCGCGTCAAGCTTTCCTTCATCGTCAACCAACCTTAGCAATTATCGATTCCGACTTGCCGGACGGGGATGGAATCGAACTCTGCCGTTGGCTTTATCAACAAAAACAGTCTTTAATACTGATTCTCTCGGCCCGCAATAGCGAAAAAGACGTGGTCAATGGTTTAAAAGCCGGGGCCGACGACTACCTGAAAAAGCCCTTTGGAATGCAAGAATTTATGGCTAGGGTAGAAGTGTTAACTCGTCGTTTAGGCAGTAGGGCTGCTCCCCTACACTTGGATTATGGGCAATTAAAAATAGATTTAGCCCAACGACGGGTACAATTTCGCGGGGAGTATATCGAATTAACGCCCCAAGAATTTAGCCTACTCTACGTTTTAGCCCAAGCGGAGGGAACACCCCTATCAAGGGCTGATTTACTGCGTCGCGCTTGGCCCGAGGAAATTGATAATCCCCGGACAATTGATACTCATGTTCTCTCTCTGCGGAAAAAAATCGAAACCGATCCCAGGCAACCTAATTTAATTCAAACCGTCCGCAACGTCGGCTATCGTTTTAATCTAGAAATGTTGGCCGAGATGACTTCAGCTTTAGAAGCTAATATTATTGCCTCCACCAAAGGCAATCATAACGGCCATTCCATTAATAAAATTCCTGCTCACAACGTTAGTCGTTAATTCTGGCTTTGTCCGACTGATTAGCAGATTGTCTGCTGAAATCGTCTCCTAACCACTTAATCGAAGCGAGGAGACGAAGGGCAAATTAAACCGTAGTCACCATTGACCGATCCGCTTGTTGCTGAAATTCCGTCAATAAACGCCGGAATTCGTCGCCGTCAATGGTTTCCTGTTCAATCAGTATATCCACCAAGCGATCGATCGCCACACGATTGTCAAGGATAAGTTTTGTTGCTAAATCGTGGCATTGCTTGACAAGTTCCCGTACTTGTGCATCAATTTTCGCCATCATCGCGAAAGAATGGTCGGCATGATAACCAGCAGCAGCACCACCGAGATAGGAATTGCCCTCCTCCTCTAGAGCAATCAATCCCAATTCCGACATTCCCAGACGCGTTACCATCTGTCGGGCCAGATAGGTAATTTTTTCAATATCATTACCGGCCCCGGTGGTCACTTCATCCTCACCGAAGACACATTCCTCCGCCACTCGTCCCCCTAATAATCCCGCAATTCGGGCTAATAACTGGGAACGACTGGTTAAACCCTGTTCTTCATCGGGAGTGAACCAAGTTAACCCCTGCGCTTGACCCCGGGGAATCAGGGTGACTTTTTCCACCTGATCGTGGCCGGGACAGAGAGTACCGACAATCGCATGGCCAACTTCGTGATAGGCGATCAAACGCTTGGCTTTACTATCCACTAAAGCGCGCCCTTCCATACCGGCCACAATCCGATCGATCGCATCGTTGACTTCCGCCATGGTAATCGCCTCTTTCCGTCTTCTAGCGGTAAAAATCGCCGCTTCGTTGAGCATATTAGCCAAATCTGCCCCGGTAAAACCGGGGGTGCGACGGGCGATCGCCTCCAGAGCCACATCAGCAGCCACCTTTTTATCGCGAGAATGGACCTCCAAAATGCCCAAACGTCCCTTAAAATCTGGATAATCCACCACCACCTGTCGATCAAAACGACCCGGACGCAGCAGGGCCGAATCCAAAACATCGGGGCGGTTGGTGGCGGCAATGACGATAATGCCAGTATTTCCCTCAAAACCGTCCATTTCCGTCAATAATTGGTTCAGAGTTTGTTCCCGTTCATCATTACCTCCTCCATAACCGATCCCTCTTTGACGACCAACGGCATCAATTTCATCGATAAAAACCAAACAAGGGGCATTTTCCTGGGCTTTTCGGAACAGATCTCGCACTCGCGACGCACCAACCCCGACAAACATCTCCACAAATTCCGACCCGGAGATGCTGAAAAAAGGCACTCCCGCCTCTCCTGCGATCGCTTTAGCCAGTAAAGTTTTCCCCGTCCCCGGTGGCCCGATTAACAGGACTCCTTTGGGGATTTTTGCGCCAATAGCCGTAAATTTTTCCGGTTGTTTGAGGAATGTCACCACTTCCTGTAAATCTTCCTTGGCCTCATCCACACCCGCGACATCATTAAATTGTGTGTCGGTTTTCGCCTCCATCTGAAACCGCGCCCTTGATTTACCGAAGTTCATCGCTTGACCGGAAGCATTGGCAGAACGACGGATAATAAACACCAATAATCCCAAGACGAGAATAATCACTAACAGGTTAGTGAGAACATTGATCAAGGCCGAATTGTCAGTGCTGGGGAGAATGCCGTACTCAATTTTTTCAGCATCGAGTTTCTTGATTAATTCGGGATTTTGGTCAAATAAATTGACTTCTTTCGGGGGATCCTTGTCCGTTTGACCGACGAGGGTAACTGCTGCCTGCTGCAAAGAAGGATTGATTTCGACCTTTTTTACCTTTCCTTGGTCGATCTTCTCTAACAATTCACCGTAGGTGAGGGTATTTTGGTTTTTTTGACTCCAAGCAGGAGTGACATGGCCAAAGGTTTGCAGAATCATCCAAGTGGTGACAATCCCTTTCCATACTGGCCGACGACCACGATTCTTAGCTGACTTGGCTCTAACTACGGTGAGTGGAGATTTTTGATCCATAATTGACTCTATATCTAGTTACCCTGTATTCATTGTGACAGATCGACTCGATCGTGACCACTGTTCTGTTTTCCCCCAGGCACGACCCCGGGGGCAAATAGTGATGACGGTTTTTTGCTATATTGTATTTAGCTAGGTAGTCTAACAACTGCCTATCCCAATCACTAACAGTTTAGGGAAGTGGGTTTCGCCCGCTTTTTTTGTTGTCCAAATTATGACCCATCCGCTCATCCCCGACCTGCTGCACCTAGCCATCCCTATCGCTGAAAACTTGGGGCTAGAAGTGGTCGATATCGTTTTCCAAACCAATAAAAGGCCTCCCGTCCTGCGCGTCGATATTCGCAATCTTGCGGGAGATACCGGTTTAGAGGACTGTGAGCAGATGAGTCGGGCCTTAGAAACCGCCCTCGACAGTCAAGAAATCTTACCCGGGGCCTACGTTTTAGAAATATCTAGCCCCGGTATTTCTCGACAACTGAGCAGTGAGCGCGAATTTCAGTCTTTTAAAGGTTTTCCCGTCATCGTTACCGGCCAGGATAGCCAAGGAAAACCGCAAGAATGGCGCGGAAAACTGCAAGGTAGAGATGAGCAATCTATTTATCTTAACCAAAAAGGTCGCTCCCTGACCATCGATCGCACTACCGTCATCAGCGTCCGTTTAGATGAGCAGCGCAGTAATCAGTAATCAGTAATCAGTAATCAGTGATCAGTAATCAGTAATCAGTAATCAGTAATCAGGGATAAAGATGAAGATAAATAAAGGCTCTTCGGTTGGTGTTATGCAATAGACGGGGGTTATAAGGGATGTAACCCTTATATAGAAAGGCATTTAGCGATTTTTGTCAATTGTTTTTTATCTAGAGCGAACTAATCAATTAAGTCTCTTACCAGATAAGGATTTA
>NZ_JAPZQM010000561.1:0-8702 GCF_027530565.1 Microcystis sp. LE19-10.1B
TCTTGTGTTGGTGTGGGGTAAAATCGAAACGAATAGGCTTTTTCCATGTCTCACATTTTAGCATATATTTCGTAAATGTGCTAATATTTAACAGTAAAGCCGTCGTAGAACGACGGGGTTTCAGACCCAAATTTTCGATGACTTTCTCGGGCCATTGTTGGTTAGCTTGGGTCAATTCCTCAATTTCTTGATTGAGTTTTTCAAGGCAGTTATCGAGATACTCAAGATGGGCTTCGATATCGAGCTTTACCGCGAGCGCGTTCCCGTCGGTTCTTTTCGGCAGTCCGCATCTCGACAAGTTGCCGGCGACGACTAATTAAGTCCTACCGCTAACCCATCCTACAAATAATTGTGCCTCCCTACTTATAATAAAATTAGTCGGTAGTTTCCCTAGAGGTAAACTTTTATGATTGTCAATAAGCGAGAACTCAAGCAAGCCTTAAATCGGGTGTACTTAAAAATCAAGCCTGATGCTGAAACAATTCAGGTTTTTCGAGCTAATTTGGTGCGCTTGTTGGATCAATGTGACAGCAAAAAGTCGGAAGAGTTTAATAAAAATTTGCTGATAGATTTTTTAAAAAATACCTATTATGCTGATCGCTATTTTATCAATACAAAAGAGCGCATTGATCTGGTGATTCATAATAACCAGGATGTTAAAAGTCCAGTGGGGGTCATTTTTGAGACTAAGAAGCCTACTCAGACAATAAATGCAGAAATGCCAAGACTGGATAATCTCAATACCAAGGCTTTTCAGCAGTTAGTTTTATATTTTCTCCGCGAAAGGGTGACGGATAAAAATCTTGAGATTAAACACTTGATCGTAACAAATATTTATGAGTGGTTTATTTTCGATGCGAAGATTTTTGAGGAGTTGTTTTTTGCTAATAAGGCTCTAGTTAACCAGTTTTGCGATTTTGAAGCAGGGAGACTGAGTAGTACAAAAACGGATTTTTTCTATCAACAAATTGCCGAACCAGCGATCACTAAAGTTATTGAGCAAATTAAGTTTACTCATTTTGATCTGCGAGATCTGGAAAATTTAGACCTGCTTGATATTTACAAGATTCTTGCGCCAGAACATTTACTTAAGTTACCTTTTGTTAATGATAGCAATACTTTAAATAAGCCTTTTTATAATGAGCTTTTGTATATTATTGGTTTGACGGAAATTAAGGGTAAAGGGAAGAAGTTAATCGGACGAATGAAAGAAGGCGATCGCTGTGATGGTTCCCTGATTGAAAATGCGATTAGTCGGTTGGATAGTTTGGATAAAATTGCACAATTAAAAAATCCTGAAGAGTTTGGAACTACGGATGAGGAACGGCTTTTTAATGTGGCGTTGCGGTTATCAATTAATTGGATTAATCGGGTTTTGTTTCTCAAATTATTGGAAGCGCAATTAATTAAATATCATCAAGGCGATCGAGATTTTGCCTTTCTCAATTTGGCGAAAGTTCCCAGTTATGATGATCTCGATAGTTTGTTTTTTGATGTGTTAGCTAGGGAGACAAATAAGCGCGAGGCTAAGGTTAAAACGACTTTTGCTCATGTACCTTATTTAAATAGTTCGCTATTTGAACCAACGGAGACGGAACAGCAAACGATTTTTATTGGCAATTTGCGGGAGCGAACTTTACCCATTTTTGCAGGTACGGTGCTAAAAGATAATCAGGGTAATAAGCGAGTAGGTGAGTTAAATACGTTGGCTTATTTGTTTGAGTTTTTGGATGCTTATAAATTCGATCGAGATGAGTTAGAAAATCCTCAAGAAGATAGCGAAAAGTTAATTAATGCTTCGGTGTTGGGGTTAATTTTTGAAAAGATTAATGGTTATAAGGACGGTTCTTTTTATACGCCGAGTTTTATTACCATGTATATGTGTCGGGAAACGATACGAAGAGCGATTGTGCAGAAGTTTAATGAAGTAAAAGGCTGGAATTGTCAAAGTTTGGATAATTTATATGAACGAATTGAGGATAAAAGAGAAGCGAATACTATTATTAATAGCCTGAAGATTTGCGATCCAGCCGTGGGTTCAGGACATTTTTTGGTTTCAGCTTTGAATGAGATAATCGCGATTAAGAGTGAGTTACGGGTTTTATTAGATACTTCGGGTAAGTCGCTAAAAGATTATCGGGTAGAGGTGCGAAACGATAAGTTATTGGTTTACGATGATGAGGGGAATTTATTTGCTTATCATCCGAATAATCAAGAAAAGCAACGGGTACAGCAAGCCTTATTTCATGAGAAACAGACGATTATCGAGGGGTGTTTATTTGGGGTGGATATTAACCCTAATTCCGTGACTATTTGTCAGTTGCGGTTATGGATTGAGCTTTTAAAGAATGCTTATTATCGCGAGGATGGCAATTTAGAAACTTTGCCAAATATTGATATTAATATCAAGTGTGGTAATTCTTTGATTAGTCGCTTTGCTTTGGATGTGGATGTTAAACAGGTTTTACAGAAGCAGAAGTTTAGTATTGAGCAATATCGCAATGCAGTCCAGACTTATCGCAATGCGGAAAATAAGGAACAAAAGCGGGAGATGGAAACGCTGATTGCTAAGATTAAGGCTGGGTTTAGTGCTAATTTATTAATTAGTGATCCTAAGAAGGTGAAGTTACGTCAATTACAAGGGGAACTTTATAATCTGGAAAATCAGGGTTTATTGTTTGAGCAGACTAAGACGGAGCAAAAAGCGCGGGAGAAAAAAGTAACTAAGTTAAATAATGAGATTGATAAGCTAACTGCTGAAATTGCAGATATTGAAAGCGGTAAGCTGTATAATAATGCTTTAGAATGGCGGTTTGAGTTTCCTGAAGTGTTGAATGATGACGGGGATTTTGTCGGGTTTGATGTGGTGATTGGGAATCCTCCCTATATTTCAATACAAGATTTAAAAAAATCTAATTCTTTAGTTTGTGATTATTATTCTAAAAATTATCAAACAGCAAAAAAAGGTAACTTTGATATTTATCTTCCTTTCGTTGAAAAATCATTAAGCTTGTTAAATTCGCACGGTATAGTTGATTTTATAATGCCTTCTCTTTGGATTTATAACGAGTACGGAAAACCACTAAGAAGCTTAATGATTAAATCTCATTATTTATTAAGATTTTTAGATTTTGGCTCTACCCAAGTTTTTATTGATGCAACTATTTATACTGCTTGTCAACAATTTAGTAAAAGACCTAGACCTTTTTTTAGATATTTAAAAACAGAAGCTGATAACTTTGAGACTGAAGGATTTTCGGAAATTTATTTTTCTAGCTTAAATGAAAATAATTGGAGTTTGGGAAAAGAACATATTTTGTTAATCAAAGAAAAGCTTGAGTTAAATTCAAAACCTTTAGGTGAAATAGCGCAAATTTTTGTTGGGATTCAAACAAGTGCAGACAATATTTATCATTTACAAAAAATTTCGCAAGGAATATATTTTTCCAAAATACTAGATAAAGAAGTTGAAATTGAAGACGCTATTATGAAACCACTAATTTCAGGAACAGATGCTAAACGGTATAAAATTCCAAATACAAATAAATATTTGCTTCATCCTTATGAAGCGAGTGGTAATTTTGCTTTGCTTGACATTAATTTATTGAAAAATAATTATCCAAAAGCTTTTAGATATTTAAAAGATAATGAAGCTATTTTGAGAAGTCGAGAAAACAATAAATTTAATAATGATGATTATTGGTATCAATTTGGAAGGAACCAAAATATTGATAAGCAACATTACTCTAAAATAGGAGTTGCTCAAACTGTCTCTGATTTACAATGTTTTCTTGATGAAAAAGGAGATTTTTTCTTAAATAACGTTCGAGTTAATGGAATTAAACCTATCAATGAAGATGAAGTAGATATAAAATATTTATTGGGTATTTTAAACTCTAAAGTTGCAAATTTTTATTTTAAATTAGTTGGCAAGCCAAAAGACAATGGTTTTTTTGAAGCGAATAAACAATTTATTTCGCCGATTCCTATTAAAATTGTAGATCACAAATATCAAATAAAAATTAAGTTATTAGTTGACAAAATTCTCACAGCTAAAAAAGACGATCCTAACGCTGACACAAGCGAATTAGAAAAGCAGATTGATCACTTAGTTTACAAACTCTATCAACTCACCTATAATGAAGTAAAAATCATTGATCCAGAATTTGCCCTAACAGAACAAGAATATCTGGACTTACCCTAATTTATTCCCTTACCCCCCCGATGTCCTGTAGGGCTAATTCATGAATTAACCCTACAATGAATCAACCCTACAATGAATCAACCCTACTATGAATCAACCCTACTATGAATTAACCCTACCCTTACCCCCCCGATGTCCTGTAGGGCTAATTCATGAATTAGCCCTACAATGGTTGTTGTCAAATTGAAAGATGCTGGGAATCAGCTTTGCCTTTTGCCTTGTGCCTTTTGCCTCGTCTCAACAAGCAATTTAAATGCTTGACAGCTTAATTTCTGGCCAACTAGCTACCACCGAGGCCAATTTATCCAAATCCCGACGATCTTCGATAAAGGGAAAAACACCTAAAACCGGACAATTAGTCAAGGATTGAATTAAATCGATCGGTGTTAACTGCTCTATCTCCGTCTCCGTGCGCGGTTCGAGACAATTAAGGATAATTCCGCCCAAATTGACCTTTTTCTGCTCTGCTAGGGCAATATTAGCCACCGTTTGGGAAATCGCCCCCAATTTCACCGGCACCACCAAAAGGGTTTTTAACCGCCATTGAGCAGCTAAATCCGCCAAAGTTAGCTCGTGAGTGACAGGACAACCTAAACCCCCCAAACCCTCAATTAAAACCAAATCTTGGCTTTTTTGTAGGTTTAGCAGAGCTTGCCACACCGTCCCCAAAGGAATATCTCGACCTTCCAAATCAGCAGCCACAGGAGGCGCTAAGGGTGCTTGATATTGCAGCGGTGTGATCATTTCTAATTGACCCTGAAATAAACCCTCATACCATTCTCGATCGCCTTGACCCGTTTGCATTAATTTCATCAGCCCCAAGGCCTTGGATGGATAGTATTTTTGCCAATAAGCCACTAAAGCAGTGGTGACAACGGTTTTACCCGCATCGGTATCCGTAGCCGCAATCAAAAGACTATTCATAAAACTTCCAGGCTCAGTCAAGATCAGGTGAAATCACCAATATTTATTATCTTATCTCCCCTCTTCCCCATCACCCCACACCCCACACCCCACACCCCACTTCCCCACTTCCCCACTTCCCCACCTCCCACACCCCAACCCCAATAAAAAATTCTCCCTAAAGGCATTTAAGCAGTCTTTAACCCTTATGTGCTACAATTTTTGAAGATTTTGCCATTCATTTAGGTTCAATCAGGGATCACAGCCTTTTCAGGGAAATTTTATGACAAGTAACTACGGCGCGGAACAGATACAAGTTCTCGAAGGGTTAGAACCAGTCAGGAAGCGGCCGGGGATGTATATCGGTACGACCGGGCCGCGGGGACTACATCATTTAGTCTATGAAGTGGTGGACAACTCGATCGATGAGGCCCTAGCGGGTTACTGTACTCATATCGAAGTGGATATCAAGGCCGATGGTTCCGTCAGCGTCACCGACGATGGCCGGGGTATTCCCACCGATGTTCACCCGACCACGGGTAAATCTGCCCTCGAAACCGTTCTCACTATACTTCATGCCGGCGGTAAATTTGGCAGTGGTGGTTATAAAGTGTCGGGAGGGTTACACGGAGTCGGGATTTCCGTCGTTAATGCCCTTTCTGCATGGGTCGATGTCACCGTCTGGCGCGATCATAAAGTACATACCCAACGCTACGAAAGAGGTATCCCCGTCACAGAATTGGTCAGCAGTCCCAGTCAAGAGGAAAAAACGGGAACTAGGGTTAATTTCCT
Organism: Microcystis sp. LE19-10.1B; assembly: GCF_027530565.1. Taxonomy (NCBI): domain Bacteria; kingdom Bacillati; phylum Cyanobacteriota; class Cyanophyceae; order Chroococcales; family Microcystaceae; genus Microcystis; species Microcystis sp. LE19-10.1B. The sequence continues at coordinate 5,900 of NZ_JAPZQM010000561.1, forward strand.
GCCAGACACCGAAATTTTTAGCCAAGGGATCGAATTTGATTACAGTACCCTCTCCGGACGTTTACGAGAACTAGCCTACTTAAATGCCGGTGTTAAAATCACCTTTAGCGATTACCGTCCCGAAGAACCCCACATCGAAACCTATTGTTATGAGGGGGGTATTAAAGAATACGTCGCCTATATGTGTCGGGAAAAAGAAACCCTGCACAAAGATATTATCTATGTATCGGGGGAAAAGAACGGAATTAATATCGAAGTGGCGTTTCAGTGGTGTATAGATGCCTATAGCGACAATATTCTCGGTTTTGCTAATAATATCCGCACCATTGACGGGGGAACCCATCTAGAAGGATTAAAGGCAGTTCTGACTCGTACTTTAAATAATGTTGCTCGTAAACGCAATAAAATTAAAGAAAACGAGCCTAATCTAGCGGGGGAAAACGTCCGCGAGGGTTTAACCGCCGTTATTTCCGTAAAAGTCCCCGAACCGGAATTTGAGGGACAAACCAAGACCAAATTGGGTAACACTGAAGTCCGGGGTATTGTCGATTCGCTGGTGGGGGAAACTCTCAACGAATACCTAGAACAAAATCCCCAAGTGGCCGACACGATTATCGAAAAAGCAGTACAAGCGTACAAGGCGGCGGAAGCGGCCCGTCGGGCCCGGGACTTAGTACGACGGAAATCGGTCTTGGAATCCTCACCTTTACCAGGTAAATTGGCTGATTGTAGCGAAAGAGACCCAGAAAGGTCAGAAATTTACATCGTCGAAGGTGACAGCGCCGGCGGAAGTGCCAAACAGGGGCGCGATCGTCGTTTTCAAGCGATTCTACCTCTGCGGGGAAAAATCCTCAATATCGAAAAAACCGATGATGCCAAAATCTACAAAAATACGGAAATTCAATCCTTGATTACAGCCCTCGGTTTAGGAATTAAAGGAGAAGATTTCGACCCCTCACAATTGCGCTATCATCGCATTGTTTTAATGACTGATGCTGATGTGGATGGCGCACACATCCGAACTTTGTTGTTAACTTTCTTCTATCGTTATCAGAAGAATTTAATTGACCAAGGTTATGTATATATCGCCTGTCCTCCTCTCTATAAATTGGAACGCGGTAAAAATCATTCCTACTGCTATAGCGATCGAGAATTACAGCAAAAGATAGCGGAATTTCCCTCCAATGCTAACTACACGATCCAACGTTTTAAAGGGTTAGGAGAAATGATGCCCCAACAACTTTGGGATACTACCATGAATCCCGAAACTCGCACTTTAAAACGGGTGGAAATCGAAGACGCAGCCAAAGCAGAGGAATTATTTACCATTCTTATGGGCGATCGAGTTGCCCCCCGGCGAGAATTTATCGAAACCCACGGATCACGTTTAAATCTTACGGATTTGGACATTTAAACGGTAACTTTGGGCTGTGTTAGTCTAGGCTAATACAGCCCCCGATAAAATCCCCAAATCCAGTTACTAATCGGAGGGTTAGGGATTCAAGGAAACTGGGGTGCATTCCACGACTTCATCGAAAAAATCAGCCGGCAGCGGTGGATTATCGGGGTCTTCTAGGGCGTTTTTGGCAATTTCCGCCTCGCTCATCCCTTTAACTTTCTTCCAGTCTGTTTTGTCTTTCAACTTCGCCCACTGTTCGCGGGTGACTCTGGTAATATGTTCTTCGTTCACGGTTGTTAGCCCTCCTAGCACTAATTATTCGACGAACCGAGCCACGCCATGTATAAACCACCACCAAAACGATATTATCGATTGTAGCCACTAGAATCACTCGAATTTCGCCGTAATTCTGACGGTTATCCACGCGCTCGATTATCGGCCCGCTAAAAATCGCTTCCAGGTCGGCGAAATCTATGCCGTGTTTTTCTATATTAGCCTGACGCTTATCGAAAATTTGGGTTAAAACCCCGTCGTTTTACGACGGCTTTTCCTGATCTTTGATATAAGACTTAAGAACTTCCAGTGGCGCACCTCCTACAGAAGAGACGAAATAACTGGGCGACCAAAGAGCGTCTTTCCCGTACGGTTTAGGATAACCAGCTTGTCCATGCCTGCGACTAGAGACTCCCTTTAAAGAATTGACCATCACGGAAATAGATAATTTCGGTGGATATTCAATCAATGCGTGGACATGATCGGACTCCCCGTTAAATTCCAATATCTGAAAATTCATCTTTTCCGCAACTTCCCTAAAAGATTTTTCAACCAAAGTCAGACTTTTACCAGTAAAAACCTTTCTTCTGTATTTTGTCACACAGACCAAGTGTATCTTTAAATCGGAAACAGAGTTTCTTTCTCTTCGCAACTGACTTGACATTATTAACAGACCTAGTTAGAATAGAGTACAGACACACACATCTTAACCCAATGAAAGCGAGGTATCAATACCGTATTTACCCAACAGACCAACAAAAGAGGCTTTTGTCTCAGTTGTTTGGGTGTGTGCGTGTTGTCTGGAACGATACCTTAGCTTACTGTCAAGAACTCTATCGACAAGGGGAGAAAAAGCCAAAATATACCGAGTTATCTAAAAGACTAACTCAAGTCAAAAAAACAGAAGAAAAACAGTGGTTAACCGAGGTTTCTTCTATCCCTTTACAGCAGTCTTTGAGAGACTTAGAGACAGCCTATTCTAACTTTTTTGCATCTTGCAAGGGAGAAAGAAAAGGAAAGAAAGTCAAACCTCCTAAATTTAAGAAGCGTAAATCTAAACAATTAGCAAGATTTACCGATAATGGTTTTACCGTTAACCAACACTGCGTTACTTTAGCGAAAATCGGTGAT
>NZ_JAPZQM010000386.1:0-10049 GCF_027530565.1 Microcystis sp. LE19-10.1B
GTGGTGGAGGGAATCAACAATAAACTTAAACTAATAAAACGGAGAGGCTATGGCTTTAGAAACTTTCGGAATTTTTGGGTTAGAAGTATGTTATCTTGGCATCTTGTATGTTGATTTAGCATAAAGGGTAACGAAGAGCCCTAAATATCTGCTTCTCCCCCCACCACCACATCGCGGATACGGAGACTGGGGCCACCGCAGCCGACGGGTAAACCACTTTGACCCCCTTTTCCGCAGCCTCCTGACTCGTCCCAGTAGAAATCATCAGCAATTGCCTCAATATTGGCTAGGGTTTTAAAGACATTACCGGAGAGAGTCACATCTTTAACGGGTTCAGCAATTTCTCCATCGCGAATCATCCAAGCTTCCCCGGCGCTAAAAGTGAACATTTCGCCGTTAGTCATGCCTCCCTGCCAATTTTGGGCATAAACTCCCGTTTTTATCCCCGAAAATAACTCTTTAACGGGAGTGGTTCCCCGTTCAATCCAAGTGTTGGTCATGCGGACAATGGGCGGATAATGATAATTGAGACAACGAGCGTTACCTGTCGGTTTTTCGCCTAATTTGCCCGCCGTTTCCCGCGAATGCAGTCTTCCCACCAAAACCCCATCTTTAATTAACTGAGTCGTGGTTGCGGGGGTTCCCTCATCGTCATAAAAATAACTGCCCCGATGACCTTCCGGATAGGCCCCGTCAAAGATTTGCAGGTTATCTGGTCCAAAACGTTTGCCCATACTCATCACTTCCAAAAGGTCGGGATTTTCGTATAACATATCTGCCTCGGAAAGGTGGCCAAAAGCCTCATGGACGAACAGACCGGTTAAAATGGGATCGATGACGACGGTGTAAGTATCGCCCTTGACAGGGGGCAAAACTAGGGCTTGTACGGCCCGTTTAGCAGACCCTTGCACCTGTTCTTCTAAATTGATCAGATCCTCGAAAGCTTTTCGGGATCCGGTGGTTTCCCGGCCCGTTTGTACACTGTCCCCATCTCTAGCGGTGGCCGAAAAACGCATTTCTAAGTCTGACCATTTTTGTTCGATTAAAGTCCCGTCAGAAGTGCCTAAAAGAATATGTTGACTGCTATCGCTGTAACGGACGGAAGTGGTGGCAATACTGGCATGATGTTGACGCAGTAAGTTATTATAGCGATCGCAGAGGGCTTTTTTATCGGCTAATGGTACTAAACGGGGGTCCGTTCCCGTTAAAGGCAATTCACAGGAGATAATTACAGGTTCTACTGGAGCAATCAGGGTTTCTTCTTCCCCAATTAAACGGGCAGCAGCGATCGCATCTTCTAATCGTTCCTGTAAACTGGATAATTGATTAAAGCTGGCAAATCCCCAACCTCCTTTATAACAGGCGCGTACCTGACCACCGATAGCAATACCTTCGCTGAGGGTTTCCACTCGTTCGGAACGTAGTAGAATATTCGTCCCCCGCGCTTCTTCCAGACGAATTGTCAGGAAATCGACGCGGTTTTTATAACGGTTAATCAGTTCACTAATCAGGTTTTTATAATCGTTTAGAGTATCGGTCATGGGAATTAGGAATTGGGGAGAAGGGTGTGGGGTGTGATGGGGAGATGGGGTGATGGGGTGTGGGGTGTGGGGAGATGGGGAGATGGGGAGATGGGGAGATGGGGTAGTGGGGAGATGGGGAGATGGGGTAGTGGGGTAGTGGGGCATTTGGCTGAAATTTCCCTAAACCCCTATATCCCCTTTCTAACTGATAACTGATAACTGATAACTGATAACTGATAACTGAAATTAGGCGAGATAATCCTGTAAAGCTTTCACCTCTAAAGGTTGGGATTGCAGGGATTTTAAGGCCGCTACTGTCGCTTTTGCCCCGGCGATAGTGGTGATAATTGGTAACTTATAATCGAGGGCAGTACGGCGAATTTTTCGGCCATCGTTTTGGGATTCTTCACCACTGGGAGTATTGACAATAAACTGAATCCAGTCATTTTTGATCCAATCGACAACGTCGGGACGGCCTTCGTGAATCTTTAGCACTAAATCGATATTTTCGCAACCGTTTTCTAACAAAACTTTACGAGTTCCGGAAGTGGCGACGACGCGAAAACCGAGGGATTGCAGATCCTTAACCACGGGAACCATGGGGGTTTTATCGCGATCATTCATCGAGACGAAAACCGTCCCACTGGTGGCTAAAATCACGCCGGCGGCCATTTCTGCTTTAGCGAAAGCTTTGCCAAAATCGCTGTCAATCCCCATTACTTCCCCTGTAGAACGCATTTCTGGTCCTAGGAGAGTATCAGCACCGGGGAACTTCTGGAAGGGTAAAACCGCTTCTTTCACGGCAATATGACGGGGAATTGCTTCGCTGATGATACCCAATTCTGCTAGGGTTTTGCCCGACATGACGAGGGAGGCAACTTTTGCCAGAGGAACTCCCGTTGCTTTGGAAACGTAGGGAACAGTACGACTAGCGCGGGGATTCGCTTCTAAGATATAAACTGTCTCCCCCTGCACCGCATACTGGATATTCATCAAACCGATTACTTTTAAAGCTTTCGCTAGTTCCACCGTCCATTGTCGAATTGTGGTTAAAACCGAGGCACTCAGGGACGTATGGGGGATAGAACAGGCAGAATCGCCCGAATGTACGCCCGCTTGTTCGATATGTTCCATTAATCCCCCGATAACTACTGTTCCCGTCGCATCTGACAGGGCATCCACATCCACTTCGATGGCATTTTCGAGGAATTTATCGATTAAAATCGGGTGATCCGGTTCTATCTGTACCGCATACTTCATATAGCGTTCCAATTCGCTATCGGAATAGACGATTTCCATCGCCCGACCGCCTAAAACGTAGGACGGACGTACTACCACAGGATAACCGATGCGTTTAGCCACTGCTTGGGATTCTTGGAAATTGCGGGCAATACCGTTGAGGGGTTGTCGGATATCTAATTCTCGGAGGATTTGTTCAAAACGTTCCCGATCTTCGGCGGCATCGATCGAATCGGGTGAAGTTCCCCAAATTTTGGTATTTACGGGACAATTAGGCGATTCTAAATATTTTTGCAGGGGAATCGCCAGTTTTAAGGGAGTTTGCCCACCGAATTGAATAATTAAACCCTCTGGTTGTTCCGCTTCGATGATATTTAAGACATCCTCTTTAGTCAGGGGTTCAAAGTAAAGGCGATCGCTGGTATCGTAATCGGTGGAGACAGTTTCTGGATTAGAGTTAACCATAATCGTCTCAAAACCGGCGTTACTGAGGGAAAAAGCGGCATGACAACAACAGTAGTCAAATTCTATCCCCTGACCGATGCGATTGGGACCACCACCAAGGATCATCACTTTGCGTTTATCGGAGGGTAAGACTTCCGATTCTACCCGTTCGTAGGTGGAATAATAGTAGGGTGTTAGGGCCTCAAATTCCGCCGCGCAGGTGTCCACCATTTTATAAACGGGAATAATACCCAAACCCTTGCGATAACTTCTTACTTCGTCCTCGCTGGTGTTGGTGGCGAAGGCGATTTGGCGATCGCTAAAACCCTGTTGTTTAATAGCGAATAAGTCCTCTTTGCCGAGACTTTTCAGGGGAGTTCGTTTGAGAAACTTCTCGGTTTCCATCAAATCGGCCAATTTATCGAGGAACCAGGGATCAATCCCGGTTAGTTCGTGGATTTCCTCCCCATTCATGCCCAATTTAAAAGCATGATAGATACTATAAACTCGTTCGGGGTTAGGTGTCCGCAAACCAGCCCGGACTTCCGAGAGGGGGGGGAGAGTTTCGACTTTATCGCAACCAAAGCCAAAACGTCCCGTTTCTAGGGAGCGAAGTGCTTTTTGAAAGGATTCTTGGAAAGTTCGACCGATAGCCATGGCTTCCCCGACGGATTTCATCTGGGTAGTTAGAATCGGTTGGGAGCCGGGGAATTTCTCGAAGGCAAAGCGAGGAATTTTGGTGACGACGTAATCGATAGTCGGTTCAAAGGAAGCCGGGGTTTTTTTGGTGATATCGTTGGGAATTTCGTCTAAAGTGTAGCCTACTGCTAGTTTAGCGGCAAATTTAGCGATCGGGAATCCCGTGGCTTTCGATGCTAGGGCCGAAGAACGGGATACCCGGGGATTCATCTCGATCACGATTACGTCGCCGTTAGTGGGATTAACGGAGAATTGGATGTTCGATCCGCCAGTTTCTACGCCAATTTCCCGAATAATTGCCTTAGAATAGTCCCGGAGGCGTTGGTATTCTTTATCGGTTAGGGTTTGGGCGGGCGCAACCGTAATCGAGTCGCCGGTATGGACCCCCATAGCGTCAAAGTTTTCGATCGAACAGATGATCACCACGTTATCGGCTAGATCGCGCATGACCTCTAATTCGTATTCTTTCCAGCCAATTAGGGATTTTTCGACGAGAATTTGCGATGTAGGCGAACAATCTAGACCATACTGGGCCATCGGTTCAAATTCTTCTTGGTTATAGGCAATACCGCCCCCCGTTCCTCCTAAAGTGAAGGCCGGCCGGATAATGAGAGGATAGGAACCGATCTGATGGGCGATCGCTTTTGCTTCTTCTAAATTGTTGGCAATCCCCGAAGGACAGACGGGAACACCGATTTTCTCCATTGCTTTTTTGAATAGTTCCCTATCTTCGGCTTTTTCAATAGCGGGAAGTTTTGCCCCGATCAGTTCCACGTTATATTTTTCTAAAACGCCGCTTTTGGCCAAAGCTACGGCAGTATTGAGGGCAGTTTGACCGCCCATAGTCGGTAGAATCGCATCAGGACGTTCTTTGGCGATAATTTTCTCGACAATTTCCGGCAGAATTGGTTCAATGTAGGTGCGATCGGCCATTTCTGGATCGGTCATGATCGAGGCGGGGTTAGAATTGACTAAAATTACCTCATAACCTTCTTCTCGCAGGGCTTTACAGGCTTGAGTTCCCGAATAGTCGAATTCACAGGCTTGTCCGATGACAATTGGGCCAGCGCCCAAGATTAGGATTTTCTGTAAGTCATCACGGCGTGGCATAGGCTTAGGTTTGCTTGAGGATAAACCCCAATCATTGTATATGTTGTCACCCCTCTATTCCCTAAAGCTTTATTTAGGTTTAATGACCTTATTCTAGCTGTCAGCCTTGAATCAGTGATCGGTGATCAGATCTGAGCCTTGCACTAGCGACTGTTCACTATCTCCCCGCTCCCCAACACCCAACCGATCACTGGATAGGTAGGGCTGGCTGAATAAATCTAAAAACCTTGCTGGATAAGACTTTTAGACTTTTTGTCAATCCAAAAGTACCAGCTTAGGGAGTGAGCGGGGGGAAAATTCAGGTACTTTTTCCCTGAAAATTAGGTAATTGACCAGATGAAAATCGGTAAAACCCTACACCCCACACCCTACACCCCACACCCTGCCCCCACGAAAAACTTTTTCAGCAAACCCTAGGTACTGATACTATTTGGGAACGATTGTCAAACAATTGTAAAACTTCGTTATATTTAAGGAACATTTGAGAGACTAAGGAGCAGCGGAGTTGTGGCTTTATACGCGGATTTGCATCGGCATTTAGGGGGATCGGTAGTACCGAGAATTCTCTGGCGCTACTTTCACAGACATGAGCGGGATTTAGCGGCCAAATTCCAGGAATACCCCGCTTTTGAGGAATTTTACACCCGTGAACGCAATAGTTTAGATGAGTATTTGGAATTACATACCCTAGTCGAAAGTGTTCAAACCGCCCAAACTTTGCCCTATTTTATTTATCGTCTGATTCGCGGCGCTTACATCTTCGAGAATCTTGCCTATTTAGAATTGCGCTATACTCCCTACTATCGCACCGACGAACATTTGAACCAAACAGAGCGAATCGAGCAAATGCGCTCGATTGTCGAGATCGTCGGTCAAGCCTCGAAAATGAGCGAATATCCGATTATTACCAGTCAAATTCTCTGTATGCACTCGCGACTTCCCTCCCAAGTCAACAAAGCGATCGTTGATCTGGCCCTAGAGATGAAAGAATACGTCTGTGCGATCGATATTGCCGGGGGTGATTCCTACTACCAAACTCGACTAGAGGAATTTGCTGGTTTATACAGTTATGCCAGGGAAGAGGGTTTAAACACCACCGGCCATCTTTACGAAACAAAGGACGGTTGTTATCCCCAATTACTGCCCTATCTGCAAAGAATTGGTCACGGTATTCAAATTCCCCTACAATATCCGGAATTGCTGCCGGAAGTTGCCCGTCGTCATCAATGTTTAGAAGTCTGTCCCACCACCTATTTAAAAACTGGCACCCTCGAAAGTTTATCGCAATTAAAGATAGTCTTTGATCGCTGTTTTGAAGCGGGGGTTGATATTGCTATCTGTACCGATAATGCCGGTTTACACAATGTCCGGCTGCCCTTCGAGTACGAAAATTTACTCACCCTGGACGTGATCGATTTCCGACAATTACAAGCTTGTCAAGATGCGGCTTTTCGTCATGCTTTTGCCTGGCCCTACAGTCAAAAACCCGCCTCACTTTTAACTGGTTTGTTATCAGTGGATAATCCCAAATTACCGGTTTATCAGTAACAGAATTAACTTTAGTTCGGGTTAAGCAACTTCTTTACCGCTCCCGAACTATAGCGTTTTCCGACTCTCCTGCATCTGGTTTGGGGAATTCTACTGAATCTTGATTAAACTCAACCCAAAGAGAGTATAGGTACAGAGAGAGCCGAGACCGAACATCAGGGAACGAGCGATCGGGACATTAGTGATATAAAAAAGGGAAAATAGAAGCCGGAGGATCACGAAAGCGATCGCACAGACAGCGGCCAGGGATGAGGATACTCCTGTAACGTAGGCCATGAGAGCGGCAGCACTATAGATCATAAAGGTTTCAAAACCATTTTGATGGGCCCAAGTTGCTCGTTTAGCGTAGTCTGGGAGTTGGTCGAACATGGCCCGGGGAGCGGAGGTATCGTAACCCACCTTAGCTCTAGCGTAAGCCACCAGCAGAAAAGGTAGATAGACAGAGATAGCGGCAGCCACTATCGAATAGAGAAGAATGGCACTGACGGAGAGATTCATCGCTGAATTTAGTCAAAATAAAATAGGGTAACTAGCTTGCGTTGATCTTCCGCTTCCGCGCAGGTTTGCAAAAGGGTCTGACTGTCGTGGAAAGCAAAACAGATTAACTGTTGACAACGATTGATAATCTCGCGATTACAGAGGCTGCTGGCTTCCCCTAGGGATAGATGGTCATTTTCGGGACATTCCACCAGATGGATAACCTGCTGGAGTTGTTCTTGGGATTCCAGGGGCTGGCGATCGAGACTTTGGGGTAAGATCACGGTTAACAGATTAGGATCTGCCCGCATTGCCCCCTTAATGACGGCGGAATTGGTTCCCGTCGCCCCGGAGGTCATAATCCGATTGCCCGCCAGCACGAGGGCATAGGCCATCATTTCGATCAATTGCTGGTGCGTGATGGGAACGTGACGGGAACCCAATAAAGCGACGCGCTTAGAACCGGTCTGCTGAATGGCGGCTAGTTCTTGAGCTAGAGTGTCTAGGGTGTTAGTGGTATCTACAGATTGACTCAAAGACTTTTACTGCAAATTCGGACTGATTAACCGTCCGTTATTGTAGCATCGAATTGTCATAATCGGAAATTTGGCCCAAAAAACCCCAGCTACCGATCGAGGTGTTCTTTCGGTGGTGGTCCCCTATGATCCCTCAAAAATTGTTATTGGTGGGGAAGTGCCTCTAGATTCTACGGTAAGATAGGTGCATAGACGATATTTACCCCAGAGCCATGACCACTTCTCCTGTTCCCCAAGGGGACGATTTTAGCGATCGCCAGATCCGTCCCGTACAATATCGGGATTTGGAAGACATTGAAGCTTTAACCCTGGATGACTTCGATGAGGATATTGATCGTCGCGCCCAAAATTTCCGCACCCAGGTGCAGCAGGTGCGGCCTTGGTTTGGGTTATTTAAAATTCTCAGTTTTTTTCCCAATCCTCTCCAACACCGTTTTCATGTCTATGTGGCTGAGTCCATGGCCAATCGGGGAGAAGAAGGGAAAATTCGCGGGGCAATCCAAGTCACCCCTTTTAATAGTAGTCGCAGCACTTGGCGGGTGGAACAGGTGCGGGTGCATCCAGGGGAGTCTTTAAGCGAACCCAAGGGCATCGGGGCGCAATTACTGCGTTATTGTCTAGAAACGGTTTGGGAAGCGCGCACCTGGGTGTTAGAGGTTAATATCAATCAAAAGGACAGTTTGGCACTTTTCCGGCAACACGGTTTTCAGCCTTTGGCGGAATTAACCTATTGGTCTTTACCGCCGCAATTATTACAGGAATTGGCGAAACAAGAGCCAGATTTACCGAATTTACTGCCCGTGAGCAATGCTGACGCTCAATTGCTCTATCAGTTAGATTGTGTGTCTATGCCGCCGCTACTGCGTCAGGTATTTGATCGCCATATCCAGGATTTTAAAATCAGTTTAGTTGATAGTTTGCTCTATCGCTGTCAAAGTTGGTGCGGCAGTCCGCAAATTAGTCGCGGTTACGTTTTTGAACCGCAACGAAAAGCTGCGATCGGTTATTTTGAATTAATTCTATCTAATCGGGATGAGCGACCCCATCAAGCGAAATTAATTGTCCATCCCGCCTACACTTGGCTCTATCCTAAGTTATTAATCCAGATGGCCCAGATCACTCGCAAGTATCCCCCTCGCTCGCTAGAGTTGATATCTGCCGATTATCAGCACGAAAGACGGGAATATCTGGAACAATTGGGAGCGATCCGCAGTTCCCACACCCTGATGATGTCGCGCTCGGTATGGCACAAAATCCGCGAAACTAAGCCAGAAAATTCCGCCCTGGCAGAAATGCTGCAGGGTTTACAACCGGTGCCGCGAACTCCTATCCCTAGTCGGATGTCTTGGTTAAAATGGCCCAATAATCCCCCCCTGGACCCCCTCGACAGTCCGGGGGAACTTCCCCCGGTCAAACCGCCCTCGGAACCCCCCGATCAGGGGCATCCAGTGTGATGGAAAGAGTCGCCGCCCTCGGCTTAGATATCGGCAAAAAACGGGTAGGAGTGGCAGGATGTGACGGCACTGGTTTAATCGCCACCGGTTTAACCACGATTATCCGTTCTTCCTTTGTTGCCGAGATACCACAGTTTGAGGCGATTGTCAAGGAAAGAAATATTAAGATTTTGGTGGCGGGACTGCCCTATACCATGGCCGGAGAACTAGGATTTCAGGCCCAACAGGTGCAAAAATACGCCCAGAAACTAGCGATCGCCTTAGATTTGCCCCTCGAATACATTGATGAGCGTTGCACGTCCCTAGAGGCGGAAGAATTCTTAAAAGCCAAAAAACAGTTTTCCTCTTGGGATAAGGGAGCGATCGATCGGGAAGCGGCGGCGATTATTTTACAACAATGGCTCGATCGCCGACGGCGAGTTAATACTGTTGTTTGAGGAGTTGACGGCAAGGGTTAATCACAGAAACCAAAAACCTAACTAATACTATCCAAAATTACTCATGACTTATGCTATAATAGCTTTATGAGTAAGTTAACCATATCGGAAGCCGCTAAATTGAAAGGTGTAAGCGTATCGACGTTAAGGCGTTGGGAGTCTGAAGGTAAACTAATTCCAGAACGGACTGCTAATGGGCATCGTCGTTATACAATTTCTCAGTTGCTTGGAGTAAAAGAGAATCTTTCCTATACTGTTGGCTATTGTTGTGTTTCTAGTCATGACCAAAAGAAAGATTTAGAACGTCAAAAAGAAGTTGTCGAACTGTTTTGCGCTCAAAACGGTTGGCAAGTTGAAATTATAGACGACTTAGGTTCAGGACTTAACTACAACAAAAAAGGATTAAAGCGATTAATTCGGTTGATTGTTGATAGTAAAGTAGGCTCTTCGGTTTGTGTTATGCAATGGACGGGGGTTATAAGGGATGGAACCCTTATAGAGAAAGGCATTGCTTCGATTTTGGCCAATTGTTTTCTATCTAGAGCGAACTAATCAATTAAATCTCTTGCCAGATAAGGATTT
>NZ_JAPZQM010000531.1:0-1258 GCF_027530565.1 Microcystis sp. LE19-10.1B
CCGACCATTGGAGGGATCGGGGGTAAAATTCAGGTACTTTTTCCCTGAAAATTAGGTAACTGACTACCTCAAAATCGGTAAAACCCCACACCCCACACCCCACACCCCACACCCTGCCCCCACCAACAAACTTTTTCAGCAGACCCTATTTATTCGGCCAATCCTAGTTATGATCGTTACTGATAAATGATAGTTGATAACTGGTAATGGTAAGTTCTTTCCCTCGCACCTATAAAATCGCCGTCATCGGTGACGTTCACGACCAATGGGAAATAGAAGATAATTTAGCTCTAGAAGCTTTACAAGTGGATTTAGCCCTATTTGTCGGCGATTTTGGCAATGAATCCCTAGAAATTGTCGGTCGGATTGCTAGTTTGTCCTTACCAAAAGCCGTTATTCTCGGTAATCATGACGCTTGGTATAGTGCCACCTCCTGGGGACGAAAAAAATGTCCCTACGATCGCAATCAAGAAGATCGTGTCACCGCCCAGTTAGAATTATTAGGGGTTGCTCATGTGGGTTACTCAAAACTAGACCTGCCCAGTTTACAGCTTTCGATTGTTGGGGGTCGTCCCTTTACTTGGGGAGGTTCCGAGTGGAAAAATGGAGAATTTTTTCAAGAACGCTATAATATCAGCAGTTTTGCCGAATCTACTGCCAAAATTATCGCTAATATTCAAGATACTGCCTATAATAACCTGATTTTTTTAGGTCACAATGGTCCAGCCGGACTGGGAAAGGAAGCGGAAGCTATCTGTGGTCGCGATTGGCAACCCTTGGGAGGGGACCACGGGGACCCAGATTTAGCAGCGGCCATCGAACAAGCACAGCTATTAGGAAAACAGGTTCCTCTCGTCAGTTTCGGTCATATGCACCACCGTCTCCGTCATACTACTTCCCGTTTACGCAATCCCGTGGTCACTTCCGAGATGGGAACTGTTTATCTGAATGCTGCTAGTGTCCCTCGCATTCTCCACTCTGATAGGGGTAAATCTCGCAATTTTTCCCTAGTCACTCTTGAAGAAGGTCTAGTCACAGAAGCATCTTTAATCTGGTTGAACGATAATTTCGAGATTATCAGTAATAGAAAACTTTATCACTCCGGGTCGTCAATCGATCGCCTATCTCCCCAATCTTGTTATTCTTAATTTACATCTCCCCACACCCCACACCCCACACCCCACCACCCCCATACAATAAAAATTTTAATTTTTTAGCGCATATAGGGTAAACCAAAGCCATAACAAAAAAAAAAAAA
>NZ_JAPZQM010000567.1:0-12908 GCF_027530565.1 Microcystis sp. LE19-10.1B
TTTTTTGGGCCTTTCGCAGTCTCCGATAATGCTTTTTAAAATGCTTGGGATTTGACACTTTATCGCCATCGCTGGTAATCACGAGGCTACTAATTCCTAAGTCAATTCCAATGGCTTTATCTGTTACTGGTAATGGCTTAATCGTTGGGTCATCAAATCTTATTGAAATATGCCAGCGTCCTGAGGGATGTAATCTGACTGTTACTGTGCTTGGTTCACAGCTTTCTGGTATTTGTCTTGACCATCGAATAGGTAAAGGTTCTGTGCATTTAGCTAAATAGATTTGTCTGTCTTTGAACTTAAAAGCAGATTTGGTAAATTCGGCACTTCCTCCTTGATGTTTTTTCTTAAAGTTAGGATACTTAGTACGACCAGCAAAGAAATTAGTAAAAGCTGTTTGTAAATGTCTTAACCCTTGTTGTAAAGGTACACAGCTTACCTCATTGAGAAAGTTTAATTCTTCTTGCTTTTTCCAATCGGTCAACATTGAAGAAGTTTGAGCGTAGCCTACTCTTTCTTGCTTTTCGTACCAAGCTTGTGTTCTGAGATGGAGAGCTTTATTGTAAACCAATCTTACACAGCCCAATGTGCGCCGCAATAGCGACTCTTGTGTTGGTGTGGGGTAAAATCGAAACGAATAGGCTTTTTCCATGTCTCACATTTTAGCATATATTTCGTAAACGATGCTCATATTTAACAGTAAAGCCGTCGTAGAACGACGGGGTTTCAGACCCAAAATTTCCGATGAATTGTCGGACAATGGGGGAAAGCATAATAATCGGGGTCGGCGGCCTTTCCCCAAGGAAAGTCATCGGCATTTTGATCAAGCCATTCCATCCCCTCCTTGAGACTTAATCCCCGGGAATCGGTTTCCTGTTGACCTTGGGCCGCTTTTAAGTCCCGAAAATTAAGGCTGCCAGAGGTTGAACGAGAGTTAAAAAGGGTTTGCGGGATGAGAGGGCAAGTTTTCCCAGGCTTTCCTATGGTTTGCCGGACTTTTCGGGTTTAACCTCCGTCACACGCCAACTGAGTTTTAAATTCATCCAGAAGTTCCAAACAGTAACCATAGCGATCGCAATTAAGTTAGCAATATAACGATTAATATGTAAGACATTGAAGAAAAAGTTCAAGAGCAGCACGTTGAGGATCAAACCGGCCAAACAAATAAGATTAAATTTAAGAAAACGTTTCAGACGCTGCTGCCACTGATTTTGGCCAGTGGACAAATCGCCAAAAGTCCAGCGATCATTCCAGAGAAAATTATTAATAATGGCCACCTCGGCGGCGATAATCTTACTGCGAGTTACTCCCCAAGCGAGGGTAGTGGGATCGCTGAGGAGATATAAGATGGCCATATCGACGAATAGGCCACTAAACCCGACTAAACTAAAGCGAAGAAAGCGAGCGAGGGGGAATTGCCAACGCCTTTTCAGGCCACCGAAACGACCGCGGGAACGCAATTTCAGCAGGTGCAGGATATATTCGATGTATTGTTGCCAGGTGACTTTGCTTTCGCCGTCTTGACGCTCTTGGAAAACGTAACCCACTTCGGCGATCCGGTCGATATTGCCGCGGCCGATAACTTCGAGGAGGATTTTATAGCCCATCGGGTTTAAGATCGGGCCAGCGATCGCTTGTCGATTAACCATGAAATAGCCACTCATCGGATCCGATACCCGTCCCACCACGTTAGGCAGAATGACTAATCCCAACAGCTGCGCCCCCCGGGAGAGGAAGCGTCGAGTCAGACTCCATTGGCTGACTCCACCCCCTTCCACATGGCGACTAGCCAGGGCGAGATCGGCTCCGGCTCTGGTTTGCTCGAATAATTTTAATAACACTTCCGGGGGATGCTGTAAATCGGCATCGATGACCCCAAGGATGTCGCCCCGTGCCACTTGCCACCCCCGTACCACTGCCGAGGATAGGCCTTTTTCTCCCTCCCGGCGCAGCACTCGCAGCTGGGGATATTCAGGGATTAAAGACGCAGCGACTTCCCAAGTGCGATCAGGACTATTATCATCGACAACGATCAGTTCGTAATCGTTGGGAAGGGCTTCGTCAAGTATTTGACTGAGAATGTTGACTAATTGAACGATATTTTGCCGTTCATTGTAGGTGGGAATGACTAGAGACAGGCTGAGAGGATAATTTTTTTCTGCTTCTAGGTTGCCGTCGTCCGGGGGAGGAGGAGATAAAGGTACCTGTAGATCTCCTGTGGGGGGAGTTAAGAGAGACTGCTGTACCTTCATGAAAAATTTGACCTCACTCGCGGTTGATTTAGCTATAGACGCACTGACAACGGCAGAAGATTCTGAATGCTTTTGGCAACCTAACCTATTGAACCATACCTTTGTCGTCTCTTGGGCGGACACAAGCATTGATTAACCGGTACTATCGGCCATGACTCGTAAACCCAAGACACTGTGGTGTTGATCGGGAAGGCAAAAGGTGCGATTGGCACTGCGTAGGTGCCTAGCTTCATCGCCCCAACTGCCCCCTCGCACTAAACGGGCGGAACGATAACGGGGCTGCAAGCGAGTATCCCTGTCTAACCAAGCACTACCATCCAGGGGCGGGGTTCCCTCGTAATTCCGGTGCCAGCTATCGGCGCACCATTCGCCCACGTTGCCGTGCATATCGTAGAGACCGAAATTATTGGGGGCGAAACTGCCCACCGGGGTAGTCCTAGCCAGATAGGCGCCGGCTGGTTCTTCCGCGTAGGGATCATAGACGGCAAAGTAATTGGCGCGCTCGCTGGTGAGGGTTTCCCCGCAGTAAAAGGGGGTGGTTGTACCGGCGCGACAGGCGTATTCCCAGCGTGATTCACTCGCTAGTCGGTAATCTTTGCCGGTGGATCGGGAGAGTCTTTGACAAAATTCGATCGCCTCGTACCAGGAGACTCTTTCAACAGGCAAGTTATCGCCTTGGAAAAAGGAGGGCGCCGGGTTGAGTTCGAGATTAATTTTGGGTAGTTGGGCGATCGCTCGCCATTGTGCTTGGGTGATCGGGTATTTGCTCAGAAAAAAGGCCGCCGTCGTCAGGGAATTTTCTGGTTTTTCACTGCTAGTATGATCGCCTCTTTCTTCATTTTTCGAGCCGCGTCGAAAACTGCCCCCCGGAATGGCTACCATTTCTAGTTCGCTGCCGTTGCCTAGGGGTTCGCGCCAGGAGCGAGCGCTACCCTGACGGCGATCGATAATTTGCCCTCGACGATCAACGGTAACTGTTTCAAAGCTATATTCTGTCCACTGGAGATTTTGCGAATTTACTGGGCGAATTTGCCGCAAAAATTCCTCTATTGCCTCTATATTCTCGGCACTAGCTTGGTTTTGGTCGGCAGAATAACTGAGCCGAGAGGAGAGAAGGGTAGCTAGTCCGGCACTTCCTCCGGCTAGGGCCGCTAATTTCAGCAAACTACGTCGGTTTAAGAGGGGATTAGGGGGATAGTTCATATTTTTAGGAGACTGGTCTGATATTTAGGCATTTCTAAGTAAGTAGTTATAATTAAATTGAAGATAGATTTTGGGTTCGATCCCCCCTGCCCCCCTTGATAAGGGGGGTGCCGATAGGCGGGGGGATCCCTCCTGCCCCCCTTGATAAGGGGGGTGTCTGACAACTTTTAACACCTACCTACTTAGGGTTTGCTGAAAAAGTTTTTCCTGGGGGTAGGAGTCAGTAGCCGGTCGTCAGGAGTCGGTCGTTTCAGGCTTTGTTGCCCTCTTTTTTTTGTACCAGTTTATGTACTACGAGGAGAATAATGCAAGGTTTTTGAATGTCCCAATCCTATTTTCTTGCACTAACATCAGATTTTAACAGGTCAAAAGCCTTATTTTCAAAGGGTTTTACCATTATTCAGCAAGTCCTAATTACACATCTAAGCCACTACTCCGTCAGACTTCTGGTGTGAGGAAACAGTGAACTGAAAACTCAAATCCGATCCCTAATAGCTGTCTCGGAGTCTCGGAGTCTCGGAGTCTCGGAGTCTCGGAGTCTCGGAGTCTCGGAGTCTCGGAGTCTCGGAGTCTCGGAGTCTCGACTAGGAAATTAATTTTGCACGACTACTTAGGGCTTGCTGAATAAATCTAAAAACTTTGTTGGATAAGGCTTTTAGACTTTTTTTCCCTCAAAAAGTGCCTACCATTGGAGTGATCGGAGGGAAAATCCCTGGACTTTTTCCCTGAAAATTAGGTAACTGACTACCTCAAAATCGGTAAAACCCTACACCCTACACCCCACACCCCACACCCTACCCCCACGAAAAACTTTTTCAGCAGACCCTACTTATCTACATCTATCAGCCACTTATCTATAGTTTTGTAACGGCAATTTTTGCTAAAAATCAATAAGTGTAAACTTTAATCACAAGGTCGATCGAGTCCTGACAAACGTGTTATCTTAAAAACATAAGGCACAAAGGAAGCGACTCAACTTCCTTCCAGGCAAAAAGACCTAGAGCCTGTGCCACCTGCTCTAGCTCAACGCAACAGCTAAATCGGACGCAGATTCTCAAAGTTTGTAAAGTAAAGTATGGTTTCGCCTCTGTTGCTCGATATAGGACAGATGGAGTGAGCCGTAATCAGCACCTGAGTCGGTAAACTGAGAAATCTTGATAGTTGACAGATAGACTGTTGTGGGTTCTGTAAACCTCTATTGTATTGAGTCCGTTAAACTTTTAGGAGTCCATATCGTTTGTACAAGATGAAGCCCGCCTCCCTAGGCGGGCCTATTGTGTTTTTAGAAAACCGCCACGAGATATTCCTGTAATTGCAATTGATAACCTGCCTGTAGCTGACAGGGATAATCAAGGGAAAACTCAGGTAAAGCTAATAGAGAACTCTTTTGACAACTAACTAACGCCACATCGAAGCGACAGCTTAAATCAGACCATTGGGGATAAAAGGCGAGAAATATCTGGGCAGCTCCGTAAATTTTCCCTTGTTTACGGTCATTGATCGCTAATTTGCCCCCTAAATCCCAATTGCCAGCACTGCGGGTTTTCACCTCGACGAAAGCGAGAGTCGCTTGGGATTTAGACAAGACGATTAAATCGATTTCACCGCCAGCACTACGCCAACGACGCTGGAGAATATGCCATTGCTGTAATTGCAACCAATCCGCCACCAAATTTTCGCCCAATTCCCCCACGGTTGTCATATTCAGTTATCAGTTATCAGTGGTCAGTTATCAGTTATCAGTTATCAGTTATCAGTGGTCAGTTATCAGTTATCAGTTATCAGTTATCAGTTATCAGTTATCAGTGAACAATATTGATTTACTATCCTGTCTTCTGACTCCAAACTACTGATTACTGTTCACTGAATCACTGGATTACAAAAGTCCTTCTAGACGACGACGGATGCTGTCTAACTCCGCATCGGGAATCTCAGAAAACTCCTCCTCGGCGAGGGAGACTTCCTCTTTTTGCCAATCCAACTCCGCATCGGGAATCTCGGAAAACTCCTCTTTTTGCCAATCCAACTCCTCGGCATTGCTTTCGGGGGGAATTACCAACATACCCGCTGCAATCATTTCCGCTTGATAGCCGGCGCCGCGACAAAATTCTGCCACTTCCTCGGAATCAATTTTCTCTACCGTGGGAGTCGGAAAATCCTGGGCCTCTAACAGCAGAGCATAACGGGTGGCATCATCTTCCGATTCAAACATCAACACCTTATTGATAGCTCCCATTTGAATGGTGTGGATACCTTCGTTTTCTGTGCCTGCGTTAAAAAGTAGTACAAATACACGCATAATTACTATTAGCGATCGATAAGCGGTGGTCGTCTATACTCATTTTACCCCCCTTCTCGATCGCTAATCTTCAGCAATTTTAGTTTCTAGTCAACCACTTTTGACCGTTAAGCCGTTGCAGGGTGTAAAACAACAGTAAATCAAGACTAACTTTCCTTTCATCGATCATAAATGATTCAAGTGTACTAGGTTGAGCACCGCCCTCAGCTTGAGAAAAAGCTTTTTTACCATTGATGTTTTCTTC
This sequence comes from Microcystis sp. LE19-10.1B, assembly GCF_027530565.1. Classification (NCBI taxonomy): domain Bacteria; kingdom Bacillati; phylum Cyanobacteriota; class Cyanophyceae; order Chroococcales; family Microcystaceae; genus Microcystis; species Microcystis sp. LE19-10.1B. Next base: position 5,999 of record NZ_JAPZQM010000567.1, read on the forward strand.
CAAAAAATAAATGCTAAATTGACGCATTCCCTCGAGCCAATTGCCAGTTAACTGCCAACAGGGAGAGCTAGAAAAGCCCTGCACGGGAATTTTATCCTGTTTAAAGGACAGCTTTATATCACTTATACCGAGCTTTTGCAAGGCTGCCGCCAGTGCGGGCTGAAAATGCTGCTCAATAAATTCAGCGAAGGGTTTTTCCTCGACGGTAGGCTCCTTGGGTTTTTTAGCAGCCGCAGGTTGAGCCGGTTTTGCTGCTTCTGCTGCCGGAGTTGCGGGGGTGGTGGTTTCTTCTGCCATAGCAATTAATCAGGAATGGGTAGGTAGCTACAATTATATTTTCTCCCGGGTTATCAGCTATCAGTTTTTTTAGTTATCAGCTTTTATTTACCCGATTAATTAGGGCTGGCAGATGAAAATCGGTAAAACCCTACACCCCACCTGCCCCCCCGATGTCGGGGGGGTTGGGGGGGCCACACCCTACCCCCACCGAAAAACTTTTTGCCGCAGACTCTACTTAGGGTTTGCTGAATAAATCTAAAAACCTTGTTGGATAAGACTTTTGGACTTTTTTCCCCTCAAAAAGTGCCAGTTCTGGGAGTGAGGGGGGGAAAATTCAGGTACTTTTTCTCTGAAAATTAGGTAATTGACCAGATGAGAATCGGTAAAAACCTACACCCCACACCCCACACCCCACACCCTGTCCCCACGAAAAACTTTTTCAGCAAACCCTACTTAATGCTTCGGCAGATTTGCTCCAATCTTAAGCTTTTAAGCCTTGATTAATTCGAGTAATTGTGCTTCGGTTAGCTGAGTAATGCCCAATTCTAGGGCTTTTTCTAGCTTAGAACCCGCCGCCTCTCCTAGCACTAAATAATCGGTTTTTTTGCTGACAGAACCCGTCACTTTCCCCCCAGCTTTTTCGATTAATTCTTTGGCCTCCTCCCGTTTGAGAGTTGGTAAAGTGCCAGTAATCACAAAGGTTTTCCCTGCTAAAGTCGCTTTAGTGGCGCTGGTTTTTGCTGCTGCGGCAAATTGTAAACCAGCCGCCTGTAATTTAGCGACTAAATCCCGATTAGCCTCGATTCTAAACCAATCATAGACCGATTGAGCGATTTCTTCACCGATACCATAGATAGAGGCTAAATCAGTCACGCTGGCGTTAGCTAACTCCTCCACAGTCCGAAAACTTTCGGTGAGAATTTTGGCGTTAACGCTGCCCACATAGCGAATTCCTAGCCCATAAAGTACCCTCGACCAGCTTTGATTTTTGCTCTGAGCCATAGCTGTAATCAAATTTAAGGCTGATTTCTCGCCCATTCGGTCTAATTTGGCAATTTCCGTTTTTTCGAGGCTGTAGAGGTCAGAAATAGCAGTAACTAATCCCTGTTCAATCAGCAAAATCACCACTTTTTCCCCTAATCCCCGAATATCGAGAGCGTCGCGACTAGCCCAGTGTACTACACTTCCCCGCAAAATCGCCGGACAGGAACTATTGACACAGCGCGTCACCGCTTCCCCCACCGGACGAACTAGGGGAGATTGACATTCAGGGCAATTAGTGGGCATCTGGAAGGGTAAAGTCTGGGGAGGACGCAATTCGGGCAGGATTCTCACCACTTCTGGGATAATTTCCCCCGCTTTGCGGATAATTACCGTGTCACCGATGCGGATATCTAATTCGGCCACTCGATCGCTATTATGTAAAGTAGCCCTTTGTACGGTGGTTCCTGCTACCTGTACCGGTTCCATCACCGCCATGGGTGTAACCGCACCGGTGCGTCCCACATTGACGATAATATCTTTAACTACCGTGGGGACTTCTTCGGCGGGATATTTTAAAGCGATGGCCCACCGGGGGAATTTTTGAGTGAATCCTAACCGATTTTGTCGCTGTAAATCGTTGATTTTGACTACGACACCATCGGTCATATAGGCTAATTGATGACGTTTTTCTTGCCAATCTTGATAGTATTGCGCCACTTCTTGCAGGGATGGACAGAGTTGACGGTGGGGATTAACCAGAAATCCCATGGTTTCTAATCTATCTAAGGATTGCCATTGAGTAGTGATATTGTTATCGTCTAAATGCAGGGTATAGGCAAAAAATTGTAAGCGTCTTTTATCAACTATTTTCGGATCTAGTTGTCGTAGGGTTCCTGCTGCCGCATTGCGGGGATTAGCAAAGAGAGATTCCCTTTTTTCTTCTCTTTCTTGATTGATTTTATCGAAGGTATCGAGGGGGAAAAAGGCTTCGCCGCGCACTTCCACAATTGCTGGGGGATTATCTATATTTAAGCGTAAAGGAATAGAGCGAATTGTCCGCACATTGGGGGTAATATCTTCGCCAGTGACTCCATCCCCTCTAGTAACACCTCTGACTAAAAAGCCGTTTTCGTAGGTTAAAGCTAACGCGGAACCATCGATTTTTAATTCACACACATATTCCGTGTCTTGGGTTTCATTTATATATCTTTGCCAACGGTTGCCCCATTTATTTAATTCTTCGAGGTTAAAGGCATTTTCGAGACTATACAGGGGAATATTATGACGAACAGAAACGAATTGACTAGAGATTTTATCCCCGACTCTTTGGGTGGGACTATCGGAGGTGATTAATTGGGGATAACGCTTTTCTATGTCTTCTAATTCCCGATAAAGTTGATCATAAACGCTATCGGGTATAAAAGGATCATCAAGAACATAATAAGCATAACTGGCTCTTTGTAGTTCTGTTTTTAATTGTTGGCAGCGTTGTTGGATTTCTAAGGGGATAGTCATAATCGTTAATAATGCTACTGGGCAAAAACCATTTGAGGAGTTAATTGTAAATCGGGAAATGTCACCGATATTATTCTATCTTCGTTGTGAAATTCTGCCAGTTCATAAAATCCAGAAATCAGGGTTAAAACTGATATTTTTAGAGCAATAGGATCGATAATCCAGTATTCAGGAATGCCTCTTACCGCATATTCTGAACGTTTATAACGGTAGTCATCATCGGCATTACCCGGGCTAACAATTTCTACAACTAAGAGGGGAGAAAATTCAATCACTGCTGTGGTCATATTTCTAATCTCTTGACATTGTTCAGCAGTTAAAATCATTAAGTCTGGAATTCTCGATTTAGCTTTATCGGTGCGAATTCCCACGGTAGCAGGCATGACTTTCCAAGTTAGATTTAATCTTTTAATTTCTGCCATTAAATAATCATAAAGAAAGGCAAGAATTAAGGCATGAAAGCCACTAGCGGGAGGCATGGAAATTAATTCTCCGTTAAATAATTCGTACTTATTATCTGTGGAGTCCTGATAATTTAAATATTCTGTAAAGGTATATATTTTTTGTTGGGTAGCAATCATGATAACCTCCAGCCAAGATTTTAGTATTCAAAGACCATTTGAGGAGTTAATTTTAAATCGGGAAATGTTACCGATATTATCCTATCTTCTTTGTCAAATTCTGCCAGTTCATAAAATCCAGAAATCAGGGTTAAAGCTGATATTTTTAGGGACATAGGATCGATAATCCAGTATTCAGGAATGCCTCTCACTGCGTATTCTGAACGTTTATAACGGTAGTCATCATCGGCATTACCGGGGCTAACAATTTCTACCACTAACAGGGGAGGAAATTCAATCACTGCTATGGTCATATTTCTAATCTCTTGACATTGTTCAGCAGTTAAAATCATTAAGTCTGGGATTCTCGATTTAGCTTTATCGGTGCGAATTCCCACCGTAGCGGGCATAACTTGCCAGTCTAATTGTAGCCTCTCTATTTCCCTTTCTAACACCTTAAATATATATCTAAGTATCAAAGCATGAAAGCCACTAGCGGGAGGCATAAAAATTAATTCTCCGTTAAATAATTCGTACTTATTATCTGTGCAGTCTCGATAATTTAAATATTCCGCAAAGGTATATAATTTTTCTTTGGTGACAACCATAATAATCTCTAGAAAAAACTTAATTGAATCTCCTTAAGGGGGGTAGGGTTGATTCATGAATCAACCCTACCATGAATCAACCCTACTATGAATCAACCCTACTATGAATCAACCCTACTATGAATCAACCCTACTATGAATCAACCCTACTATGAATCAACCCTAGGGTTAGGGGGAAACTGACAATTTTTAACACCTAGCTTTTTACTCAAGATTCGATATCCTCAACTTTTTTGGGAACTGTTGCAGTTAAAACCTCATTTCCTGTGGCAGTAACTAACACATCATCTTCGATACGGATACCGATACCCCGCCATTTTTCTGGCACTTCCGGCTGTCCTTCAGCAGGTTTAATATCGGGGGAGATATAAATCCCCGGTTCCACGGTTAAAACATGACCGGGCTGCAAAGTTTGCCAAGTTTCTTCGTTAACTTTATAACCTCCTGCATCATGGACATCTAATCCTAACCAATGGCCAGTTCTGTGCATATAAAAAGGCTTATATTTTTCCTCTTTAATTATCTCATCAATGTCGCCGACCAATAGCCCTAAATCCACTAATCCCTCCACAATTGTTCTCACGGCTGTGTCATGAAAAAGATTATAAGGATTACCAGTTTTTACCACTTCAATCGCCTTTAATTGAGCTTCCAGAACAATTTCATAGATAATTTTTTGTTCGGGGGTAAATTTACCATTAACGGGAAAAGTGCGGGTAATATCACCGTTATAGTAATTGTAGGCACAACCGGCATCAATTAACAAAAGCTCATTTTCTTGTACTTGGCGATCATTGTTGATATAGTGCAGAATACAGGCATTAGCACCACTAGCAACAATAGAAGGATAAGCAGGACCCATACCCCCTTCTAGGCGAAAAGTATGCTCAATTTCCGCTTGAATTTGATACTCATAGTGACCAACTTTGGTGAATTCTCTGGCCCGATTATGTGCCTGGGCCGAAATAGCGGTGGCTTTGCGAATATTGTCCAATTCGGCTGCGGTTTTCAGCAAGCGCAAAGGATGGAGAATAAAATTAGTATCCTCTAAAGCAGTCGGTCCAGTGCCGCGACGGGGAAAAGTGGCGATTAATTTTTGCCAGTGATTAAGAACGTTTGTATTAAAAGTTTTGTCCCGTCCGAGATGATAATAAATTCTTTCGGCTTTTTCGAGATATTGGGGTAATTTTTCCTCCAATTCTTGGATAGAATAGGCCTCATCAGCACCAAAAATCTCCTTTGCTCCTTCCACACCGTGGAGATAGCCGGTCCAAGTTTCTTTTTCTGGGTCTTTTGGCTGTACGAACAGGATAAACTGATGTTCGGGGTGATGGGGTGCTAAAATCGCCACCGCATCGGGTTCATTAAATCCTGTCAGGTAAAAAAAGTCACTATCCTGACGATAGGTGTATTCTACGTCATTGTGCATGACCGCCATGGGCGCACTGCGAAAAATTGCGGTTCCATGGCCGATTTTTTCCATTACCTGCTGACGACGCTGCTGAAACTCTCTGCGATCGATGCCCATAGATATTCCTAAAAATGTCACAATAAGTCCTATAGTCTATCTAAATGAAGCAAGAGGACTCCCGTTAAATTTCTCCTTAATTAAAAATATACCAGAAATTAACGTAACGATGAATTGCGACCAGAATCTAAACTAACGCGACAGCGTTTACTTATTGGGAAAGGCTTGATTCTCAAGGTATGTATAAGCTTGACATATTTAAGCGGTAAGTGTTATACTCAAAAGATAGCACAGATGGGTTCAGGCTGATGTTAAATGTTTTAAAAGTGAGAATATACCCAAACAAAGAACAAGAACTAGCCTTAGCTAAAAACTTTGGTTGCGTTCGTTTCGTTTGGAATTACTACTTAAATAAAACTAACAATCAGTACCTAGAGACGGGTAAAGGAATGACCTACTGTGATATGGCAAAAGACCTTACCCAACTCAAGAAACAACCTAATTTTGAATGGTTAGCTGAGGCTACTGCCGCCACCTTGCAGCAATCATTGAAAAACTTAGAATCTGCTTTTAAGAACTTCTTCTCAACAAGAACAAAATTCCCTAAGTTTAAAAGTAAGCACAAAAAACAATCAATCCGTTATCCTGAAAGTTGTTCAATAAGAAATAATGGAATTAAGCTACCTAAATTAGGGGTGGTAAAAGCTAAGATTTCTCAAGTAATAAATGGCCAGATTAAGTCGGTAACTGTTTCTAAAACCAGTACAGATAAATATTTTGCTGCCATCTTGTTTGAGATGGATGACTCAACAACCATTGAAAAACTAAAAATATCAGGGATAGACCTAGGTTTATCTTCTTTAGTTACGGTTTTTGATGGTGAAACAACCTACAAGATTGACCCAATCAAACCTACCAGAAAATATGCTAAACGTTTAAAGCGGAGACAACAAGCATTGTCTCGTAAAGCCAAGGGGTCTAATAATCGCCAAAAAGCCATTAAGGAGGTAGCCAAGGTTCACGAAAAGATAGCCAATACTAGACAAGATTTTCTTCATAAACTCTCCAGAAAGTTGTGCGATGAAAACCAAATCGTTGTAGCCGAGAATCTTAGTATTAAAGGGTTAGCAAGGACTAAATTAGCCAAGTCAATACATGACGCTGGTTTTGGGATGTTGCTTAATTTCTTGGATTACAAGCTAGAAAGAGAGGGAGGAAAACTTGTAGAAGTTGACAGGTTTTATCCGAGTACAAAACTCTGTTCTTGCTGTGGATTTAAAAATGATTTGTTGACTCTCAGTATTCGTGAATGGATTTGTCCAGAATGTGAGAGTCATCACGATAGAGATGAAAACGCAGCCAAGAATTTAAGGGAAGAAGGTATGAGAATACTGTCAACAAATACCGATGGACAGTCGGAATTTCAAGCTTGGGGAGAAACTGTAAGACTCGTTGGTACTTGTACCCAAAAGCGGGTTTCTGTGAATCAAGAATCC
>NZ_JAPZQM010000697.1:0-2949 GCF_027530565.1 Microcystis sp. LE19-10.1B
AAATCCTTATCTGGCAAGAGACTTAATTGATTAGTTCGCTCTAGATAAAAAACAATTGACAAAAATCGCTAAATGCCTTTCTATATAAGGGTTCCATCCCTTATAATCCCCGTCCATTGCATAACACAAACCGAAGAGCCATAAGCTACATTAACAACAATACTTAAAGAGAAGGCTTAAAATGGTTAAATCAACTTTGTACACGACAGCAAAAGTTCTACCTGGAAATAGAATTGAAATTGAATCTCCAGATCTGACTGTAGGACAAACTGTTGAGGTAGTTATTTTGGTTGAAGAAGTTAGTTCTGATTCTTCTACCACCGAAGCTATCTCTCCATCCTTAAAACAGCGTCTTGCTTTTCTGAAGTTACCAATGACTGAACGTAGGAATATTCTCAAAAGTCAAGCCGATATATAGCGTTTCTGATTCACAAGAGGTACATTCGCGATCCTGAACAGCTTAATCAGCAAAGGTTTAAGTGTGCCGCACAGATGCGAGAACCGCTATAATGCTCTCTCACTATCAACAAGATTCTGAATGGCAGCAGTTAATGGCAGGTGACATCATTGACTATTAACCCTGAGCTGCCAAAACGTGGAGAAATTTGGTTAGTCAACTTCGATCCTACTGTGGGTGCAGAAATCAAAAAAGTGCGTCCTGCTGTCGTCATCAGTTCCGATTCAGTAGGAAAGCTTCCTATCAAGCTTATTGCTCCTATTACAGACTGGAAAACATATTTTTCAGCAAATTTCTGGCACGTTAAAATTGAACCTAACAGTATCAATGGATTGAATAAAGCTTCTGCAATTGATACTCTTCAACTAAGGGGGGTGGATTTACAAAGGTTTATTCATAAATTAGGAAGCGTTTCTGAAATTACAATGCTGGAAATTGTAGCCTCCATTGCTACTGTAATCGAATTTGAGATCTAACAAATCATTGCACCCGACCGTGTGTTAGATAACTCATAATCATGTAAACGCAGTGAATTCAGCTGGTAGGCTGCGTTCCCTAATGCAAGTCCTACTACTCCACTAATAGATTTTTGGGGAACGCACCATGCACATTGATTGAAACTGTGGGTTAAAGTGCGATACCGAAGGCACTGGGTAGCACCCCTAGATGGGGTTGGAGGGCTTGCTTTAGGGCGCTATACTGGGTTATAGGGGTTTTCAAGATTAGTGCTGTTTCTCATCAAATCCTATGCTAGACTGGTGGTAGATTAGTTATCAACTACTGCAAAAAGTTGAATTGGTAAAATACATGAGTACATCAGCAAAATCACTAGAAGAACTGGTGAGACAATTATCGCCTCAGTTAAAGGTTGAAGTACAAACGTTTGTAGAGTCACTTTTAAGTAAATCTAACCAACCTATAAAACGTAAACTCCGTCAAGACTGGGCAGGGATGCTTAAAACCGATTACACATCAATTGAGTTACAGCATCTTGCAGTTGAATGGAGAAATGGCTAGTGTTTCTTCTGGATACGAATATTTGGCTAGAACGCTTATTAGGACAAGGACAGGCGGAGGTTGTTGCGGAGCTACTTGATACGCTCTCGCCGTCTGATATGTGTATGACTGATTTTACTTTACCTAAAATGTCGGATGAATGCCCCCGCTAGATTTTTCAACAAGATACTCACTAAAATTAGCGGGGGATGAAATCCGACCAGAATATTAGCAACGGAGTATCGATTTAATTCTATCATTTGTGAGTAAACTGTGTTATAATCTACTTAACCAATGGTCGAGAATTGTTAGATGCTAGTCGTAGAAGCAAAGCTAAAAAACGGGACACTAGAGCAATATCACCGGCTTGATGAAGCTATCAAAACTTCTCAGTTTGTGCGTAATTCTTGTGTTCGTTATTGGATGGATCATAAGGGTACAACCCGCAATGATCTCCAAAAACTTTGCTCGGTACTAGCTAACAATAAAGAGACACCTTGGGTTAATAAATTAAACTCACAAGCACGTCAATCGGCTGCTGATAGAGCCTGGCAATCAATTAATCGATTTTACCAGAATTGTCATGCTAAGATACCAGGGAAAAAGGGTTTTCCCCGGTTCAAAAAGCATAGCCGTTCGGTTGAATATAAACTAACAGGCTACAAACTATCTGATGAGCGACGTAAAATTAAATTTACCGATGGCTTTAAAGCAGGAGAATTTGATTTATGGTGTAGTCAAAAGACCTTAGTTTATTATTCAGAACAACAGATTAGACGGGTAAGAGTTGTTAGACGTGCTGACGGTTATTATTGCCAGTTTTTAATTGACGTAGAACGGCAAGAATACCATAAACCAACGGGACAAATAACAGGAATTGACTTAGGGTTAAAGGAATTTTATACCGATGCTCAAGGCAATACTGTAGAGAATCCACGTTATTTAAGAAAGTCAGAAAAGCGACTTCAAAAAGCACAACGACGATTATCTAAGAAATTCCGTAAAGGAAAGAAACAGTCTAAAAACTATCATAAGCAACGGGTAAAGGTAGCCAAGCTTCATCTTAAAGTATCAAGACAACGTAAAGACAAAGCAATTAAAGACGCTTTGGCGTTAGTCCAGTCTAATGATCTGGTAGTCTATGAAGCTTTAAAGGTAAGAAACTTAGTCAAAAACCGTAAGCTTGCCAAGTCGATTTCCGATGCTTCTTGGTATCAATTCACTCAATGGTTGAATTATTTTGCCAAGATTTATCAGATTGTTTGTGTTGCTGTACCACCGCATTTTACTTCTCAAGATTGTTCAGTTTGTGGAACAAGAGTTCAGAAATCATTAAGCACTAGAACTCATCAATGTCCTCACTGTCAAACAGTCTTAGATAGGGATCATAATGCAGCAATAAATATTCTTAAAAAAGGGTTGAAATATTTGGGAAATCATCTCAACGGTACTGTTGGGCAAACAGAAACCGACCCAAACGCATAATAGAGAGTCCG
>NZ_JAPZQM010000196.1:0-3702 GCF_027530565.1 Microcystis sp. LE19-10.1B
ATGAGAACTTTTCTGACTTTTCTTCAGCTATTTATGAATGTCTGAATGATGCCCATCTGAAACATAAAAAAGAACTGGATTCCTTGCTGACTCTACGATTTCAGAAGTTTAATAAATCTCAGATTATGAACGTCTAAAGTATACAAGGTTGGGTTGAACGATAGTGAAACCCAACACTTTTAAATAATTGGGTTGGGTTTCGTTCCTCAACCCAACCTACGGCTCAAAAAAAAAAATCGACCCGCCCTTAGGCGGGAGACAAAGGGCAAAAGAGCAAAAGAACAAAGGGTTAAAGTCCTGGGGAGACACACGCAACCCGAAAACCGATGCCGTAGTCGTCGTTGCCGGGGCTGTCCCTGATGCGGTCGGCAGAACGACAGTGATTAGGGTTGAAGTCCCAAGAACCGCCGCGCAGACACTTAGTAGGCTGAGAACGATTATCATTCTTGATAAACCACGCCGATCCATCCGTCGGCGCTCCGATATAGTTATCGTGCCAATCGTCTTCGCACCACTCCCAAACATTGCCACTCATGTCATAGAGTCCCCAAGCATTGGGCCTTTTCTGACCCACAGGATGAGTTTTATCCTGAGAATTTCCGTCATAAGCTAAACGGCGCTTAACCTGCATGATCCAACAGCTATAACCCTTTTGGAGTCTATATCGGTGATCCGAAGTAAAAGCCGTTTAGCTTACCAAGCGTAATCTCCTAGCTGATTAGCATCATCACCGAAATAATAGCGAGTAGTAGTCCCCGCACGACAGGTATATTCCCATTCCGCTTCTGTGGGGAGGCGATAGGTTTTGCCAGTTATTTGACTCAATTTCTGACAAAAAGCTTGAGCATCATTCCAACTAACCTGTTCTACCGGATTTTGTGGATTATTTTTAAAATAAGAGGGATTGTTTCCCATTACTGCTTGATATTGTGCCTGAGTGACTGGATATTTCCCAATCGCAAAACTGTTGACTTTAACTTGGTGTGGAGGCTTTTCATCATCGGAAGCATCAGAATCACTGTCAGGAGATCCCATGAGAAATTCACCTGCTGGTAAGTTCACCATCTCCAGTGTTATCCCATTGGGTAGGTTTTCGGTAAATGAAGTTTTATTGCCTAGTGCTGTCTCTGGTTGAGCAGATTTAGATGGAATCATCCAATCTGATGAAGAAGAAGGAGTTTTATTGTCTAGGGGTGTCTCTGGTTGAGGAAGGGGAGGAATAGGAGAGTCACCGACGACGGAGGTGCTAAAATTCCCAACTCTCTCGATTACATGGTTGTTGATGCGTTGAATGGCGGTTTCCAGTTCGATTTCCTCATCGGGGATTTCCACTTCCGTCCATTGCCATCCTTCCTGCTCGGCTCGCTCTAATGCGATCGCTAAACGGACGCGCTTTTCTTCGCTGGTGACGAGGAAATTGAGCAAACTAGCCGATAGATTCTCGTTTTTGCGGAAAGATACCGCCGATTCGGAACTGAGAATGTTCTGGACGAGGGATTCCACCTCGCTGACACTGCGGGAAAGTTCCCCGTCAATGGTCACTACTCGCTCGATTAAGCCTTGAAACTGTCCGATAATTGGTTTTAGGTATTGTTCTAGATTAATGGCTACTTTGGCCATTTCGATCGCTTCTTGTTCCAGACTATCTAACTCCAGCTGCAACTGATACACTTGTTTGTACCCGTTCAACTCGCCGATCATTTTCGAGAAAACTTGTGTTTGTGTATCCTGATCTTCAGCTAATTTCTGGATACTTTCGCTGATTAGGTCGATTTTCTTGAGCATGAGCAAGCTGGCGCGACCAACGAGAATCACGGTGCGGAAAATCTGCTGTTTCTGTAGTCTCAGGGTATCTCGCAGTTCAGCCGAGCCGATGCTATTCTCCAAAGATTGGCGTTTTCGCTCTGTTTCTGCCAATTTCTGGCATTTAACCGCCACTGCCTCCTTGATTTCCTCGGTCAGTTCCAGAAAAAACCGCCGGTATTCATCCTTATGGTCGGTGAGAAATCTGATTAACTGGTTATAGTCCTTGACTAATCTTTCTAATTCTTGAAAAGTTTCCTCGAAATTGAGGGGTTCTTCTTTTTTCCTCAATCCTAACCATGTATTGCGAACCCGTTTTCCGGTTTTAATCAGTTGCTGTCTTTCTTGAATCTGATCCTGCAAAACCAATAAATCGGGGCGATTTAGTTGGGGAAGTTGATAGGTTTTCCGATAAAGCTTGATTTTCGCCGTTTCTTCTGCCATCGCCTTGGTCGCTGAGGGTGAGTTTTTTCTATTTTAGCCCGATTTTTTGATCAGCTAGAAATCTCGGCCAGAGGCGAAAAAATCAGCGACAATGATATAAATGGAGTTATCAACACAAGTAAAGCGATTATGACTGTAGCCACGACGAACGCCCGAGATATTTTCCGCTCCGCCTACGAAAACCGTTACACTTGGGATGAAGGATTTCCCGGTTACACTGCCGATATTATCCTCACCCAAGGGGAGGAAGTCCATACGGGCAAAATTCAAGTTAATGCCGATTATAGTGTGGAAGTAACGGGCATTGATGACGAGAAAGTGCAAGAAAGTATCTATAATCAAATGCGCGACATCGTTACTCACCGCAAAAGAGGCAATTTTGATGCTTCCCACGGCAAAAACCAGTTTAATTTCGGGCAAGATGATCCCACCGGTGCGGTAGAAATTCTTGTCACCGGCGATGCGATGGGGTCTAATTATAAGGTCCGCGGCCAGGAAATCTGTCAAGTCAGTCGAGTCATGGGACCGATGGCTTTTACTATTAATACCGAGGAAAGTCTCGATACGGGAGAAGGTTATATTTCTATTCGCTATAATGCCATTTTCCGCAATGCTAAAACCGATGAATTAAAGGGAAAACGTGACTTTAAGGAAACCTACGAAAAAATCGGTAATTATTATTTACCCTCCTGTCAAGTGATTAACGCAATCGATGTCGGTGGCGAAAAATCCACCACAGAATTTACTTTTATCAATCTGCAGCTTTTAGAATCTTAAGGGTTATCCCCGCCCAAAAAGCGTTAGGATCGAAGTAACTAAGTAGGTGGGTGTTAAAAATTGTCGGATCCCCCCGCCTATCGGCACCCCCCTTATCAAAGGGGGGATTAAGGGGGGATCCCCCCTTATCAAGGGGGGCAGGGGGGATCAAAGACAATATCTATCTTCAATTTAATTGAAACCACTTACTTACACTCTCATAAATCTCTGACCAGAAGCTGATTATGTCTTTAACACTGACTCCCGATAACGTCGAACAAGTTTTAGATGAAATGCGCCCCTACCTGATGGCGGATGGTGGTAACGTGGAATTAGTCGAAATCGACGGGCCGGTCGTCAAACTGCGTCTTCAAGGCGCTTGCGGTTCCTGTCCCAGTTCCACCATGACCCTAAAAATGGGCATCGAACGTCGTCTCCGGGAAGTGATTCCCGAAATTGCCGAAGTTGAACAAGCTTTCTAAATCTTGGGTTAATTAATTCTCACCACCGCCCGATTGCTAATTAAATTAGCGATCGGGCATAATATTAATTATATATGGCTCTTCGGTTTGTGTTATGCAATGGACGGGGGTTATAAGGGATGGAACCCTTACATAGAAAGGCATTTAGCGATTTTTGTCAATTGTTTTTGCTCTAGAGCAAACTAATCAATTAAGTCTCTTACCAGATAAGGATTTA
>NZ_JAPZQM010000744.1:0-2919 GCF_027530565.1 Microcystis sp. LE19-10.1B
GTGGGGTGTGGGGTGTAGGGTTTTACCGATTCTCATCTGGTCAATTACCTAATTTTCAGAGAAAAAGTCCCAGAATTTTCCCCCTATCTCTCCCACAACTGGTACTTTTTGATTGACAAAAAGTCTAAAAGTCTTACCCAACAAGGTTTTTAGATTTATTCAGCAAGCCCTAGGTACGGGACAAGCATAAAAGCAAATATTCTTAATTGTCGTTTTAATAAATAAAAGTGATGGAACGGCGAGGGGGTTTCCCAGCTTTGCATAAAGGGAATTTATGGATTTGAAAACAAAGAATATTTGTTTTTATTAAAGCCATTGCCTAGAGTGAAAACAGAGACTCAAAAAGATCACTCAAGGAGATCAAAAACGATGAAACCGAAGCTACTGACAGCCTTCTGTCTATTGCTAATCACAGTTTTTTCTTGCTTCCACCCTGCCATCGCTAGGGCCGTTACCCCCACTGGCGGCGCACCGGCAAAAATTACTCTGGTCGAGCCAGCTGCCGCCGATAATCTGCAAAAACTACAGGAAACTAACGCCTGTGTCGGTTGTGACTTTAACGGAATTAGCCTCAAAGATTTAAACCTGTCCTGGGCCAATCTAGAAGGAGCAAACCTCAGCCAAACGGATCTAGAAAGAACAAACCTACAGGGTGCTAACCTCAAAGGGACTAATCTCCAGGGAGCCGACCTCGGCAAAACTCTCCTAGCGGGAGCCGATTTAAGCGGGGCCAATCTCTTAGGTGCAGATTTAGAAAAAGCCAACCTGCAAGGAGCAAACTTAACCAACGCCAATCTGCAAAAAGCTGACTTAGAGAAGGCCAATCTCACTAATGCTCGGTTAGACGGTGCTAACCTGCAAGATGCGGACGGTGAAGGGGCGATCGGTGTCGATCCCAATCTATTCTAAAAAAAGTTTTTATGGCAGAATCAAGTTTTAGCGGTTTTCAAGGAGAGCAATATCTATGGAAATTACTCCTTTTTCTCAGCGATCGCTAGATGGGGAGGGAGCGGAAATGCTGCTAGACTTTAAAAAAGCCCATCAGCAAGATTTAAAGGCAATTGCCGAGATTTTGGCAAGAATTAGCCACCAATCACCAGAAAAGGTAGAAATTCTCTTGGAGACAATGCTAAAACAACTGATAGAGCCAAAAACACCTTTTTACGAGACGGCAACACCGACGGAACGAGCGCAAGCTTTTCGGGATTGGGCAAGTAGTCACGATCGAGGCAGCGCACTTTTATCCGACTATGCCGTAAGTCGCGATAGTATCTATGACGATGAGTGCCTGTGACTTTGTGCGGAACCTGATCACACCATGTATGGCGATGCTGTGGGTGCGACAAGTCTATTATTGGGACAAGGAGAAAAACTCTATATCGCACCACAGAATTTAATCGAGTTTTGGAACGTTTACTTTTAAGCAAAAACGCGAGCATCCCGAGGACGAACATAAACTTGCTCCCCGACTTGGAGATGCAGTTGATCCAGTTGTTCTCGATTCAGATGGGCAATCAGGAGAGAGCGATCGGGTAGAATTAATTCCACATCGATGGCCCAACCCAGATGGATAATGCGCTCAACTTTTGCCTCAATGCTAGACCCATTGGGAGAAGAGAGAATTTCTAGGTCGTGGGGACGAATGAAAATCTTGACTCCGTTAGTACCCCCTCCGAGCTGCTCGAATAGTGCAGCCGAGGTCGGTGGTAAAACATTCACCCGGCCGATAAAACTCATCACAAAAGCAGAGGCAGGATGATCGTACACCTGATCGGGAGTTCCCACCTGTTCGATTTTACCCTCATTGAAAATTACGATCTCGTCGGCCACTTCCATGGCTTCCTCCTGGTCGTGGGTGACAAAAACACTGGTGACATGAACCTCCTCGTGTAACTGTCGCAACCAAACTCGTAGCTCTTTTCTAACTTTGGCATCCAAGGCCCCAAAAGGCTCATCTAATAATAATACTTCCGGTTCCACCGCTAAGGCCCGGGCTAGGGCAACCCGTTGACGTTGACCCCCGGATAGTTGGGCCGGATAGCGATCGCCTAATCCCTGCAATTGAATTAAACTCAAGAGATTGTCCACTCGTTTTTGAATATAGTTCGGGGTAGCTTTGCGAATATTTAAACCGAAAGCGATATTCTGACGCACCGTCAGGTGTTTAAAAAGCGCATAATGCTGAAAAACAAAGCCAATATTCCTTTTTCTGACATTTAAATGGGTTGTGTCTTTGCCATTGATGATAATTTTGCCTGTGTCGGGAGGTTCTAATCCTGCGATCGCTCTCAGGAGAGTGGTTTTTCCTGAACCGGACGGCCCCAGCAGTGCCACCAGACGATTCGATTTGATCTCTAGGTTGATGTTGTCTAAAGCAGTAAAGGTGCCGAATTTTTTCGATACTCGCTCGATGATGATGCTCACGGTAGCTAATCCTCTGGCAAAAAAATGTATAGGGTTTGACCGTATTTTAACCATGATTCAATCGCAATCGTATTAAAATACACTTACATTTTACAAGATAGCAAGAAAATTAAGTTTCGATTCGGGAGATTACTGGTTATAAACAGAGACTAAAAGATTAAACAGCGATAAAAGCTTACTAATACTCTTTTTTGCTCTTTTAGTCGGTTCTAAAGGCTTAATTAACTAATTTTGTCTCTTAACCACCAGAAACACACCGGAGAAAAGAGACAACTGAGGCAAAAATGGACTATTCTTTATTGACAATATTTAGCTTTTTTATCGGAATTGTCGTGGGATTAACGGGAATTGGCGGTTCATCGGAAATTTTGGGTCTGAAACCCCGCCGTTCTAGGTTGGCTTTACGTTAGAATTAAAAGGCCAGTCTCGAAAACCAAGTGGACGGCGCAGCACCTTGAAAACTCGGCTTAGGGGGTTCCGACCAGAAAAGCTTGG
>NZ_JAPZQM010000286.1:0-6511 GCF_027530565.1 Microcystis sp. LE19-10.1B
GGCTGACAGCACCAGATAGTAGTCTCAACCGCTACTTCTGTTGGTCCATAAGCGTTATATAATTCACAGTTTAACTGCTGAAAAAATCGTTGATTGAGTTCATAAGATAAGGCTTCTCCCCCGACAATTACTCGTTTTAAACAGTGGCAATCTTTGCTCTTGGGATGTTGCAGAAAAACTCGCAATATTGAGGGAACACAAGTGAAACAAGTTACTTGTTCTTGCACAATTAAATCTATTAAATAATCTATATCTTTATACCCGTCAGGTTTAGCCACGACTAGGGTAGCACCAGATGTTAAAGATGAGAAAACTTCCCAAACTGAAACATCAAAACTAAAGGGAGTAATTTGGAGAATGCGGTCTTCAGAGTTAAGATTATAATTGTCAATATTGTCTTTTAGAGTATTGCAAATTCCTTGATGAATATTCATCACACCTTTAGGTTTTCCCGTTGAACCCGAAGTGTATATAACATAAGCTAAATTTTCTGGTTTAACTGGAGAGGTCAAATTCTCTTGACTATAATTAGCTATCTTTAACCAATCTGTATCTAAACACAGTATTTCGGGGCAATTTTCTGGTAGAGATTGAACTAAAGATTGCTGAGTTAACAACAGAGAGATAGCTGAATCAGATATCATATAATCCAAGCGCTCAGGGGGATAATTAGGATCCAAAGGAACATAAGCTCCCCCGGCTTTAATAATTCCCAATATTCCGATGAGCATCTCAAAAGAACGCTCAATAAAAATCCCCACTAATACTTCTGAAGTTACGCCTTTTTCTTGTAAATAGTGACCGACTTGATTAGCTCGATTATTTAACTCTCGATAGGTCAATTTTTTGCCCTCAAAAATAATAGCTATTGCCTCGGGATTATCTCTAACTTTTTCTTCAAATAACTGGTGCAGACACTGTTGAGAATAAGCGACTTCGGTTTGATTCCACTCTATTAGTAATTGATGCCGTTCTTCAGGGGTTAATAAATTAATCTCAGATAATTTACAATCGGGATTCTGAATTACACTTTCAATAATTTGTAAAAAGTGACCGCTCATTCTGGCGATAGTTTCAGGCAAAAATAAATCCGGCTCATATTCAATAGCTAATGTAAGATTATGACTATCTTCAAAGAAGCTCCAAGTCATATCAAATTGAGCCATCCGTGGTTTTAAGGGATAAGGTTGATGTTCCAAACCAGGAATTTTTAAGACAGTTTTGCTTTCTTTACTCAGTAGAGAAAACATGACATCAAATAAGGGATTTCTGGACAAATCACGTTCTAAATTGAGAGCGGATACTAATTTATCAAAAGGATAATCACGATATTCATAAGCATCAAGACAGGTGTTAGTTACTTCCCCTAAGACTTGCTTAAAAGTTACTCCCTCTGGTAATAAAGTTCTTAAGGCCAAGGTGTTAACATAAAACCCGATCTGGTTTTCTAAATCAGGATGATTTCGTGCTGAAATAGGGATACCAACCACTAAATCCCGTTGGCCGGTGTGGCGGTAGAGTAATATTTTAAAGAAAGTCAGTAGGGTAATAAATAGAGTCGTCTGATTTCGAGTTGCAAAGGTTTGTAATTGTTGGCTAAGACTCTCACTAAATTGATAAGTGTAGGAAGCCGCTTGAGAAGATTTTACTTGAGGTCGAGGGAAGTCTATCGGTAAGTTTAAGATAGGGGGATGTTCGGAAAAAACCTCACACCAATACTCATGTTGTTCTCTAACTTCTTCACTTTCTAACCACTGATTTTGCCATGCCGCATAATCTTTATACTGTAGAGTAAGAGGGGGTAATTCAGCTTTTTTTTGTTGAGTATAAGCAGAGTATAATATAAAGAACTCTTGAAAGATAATATCAAGTGATTGTGCATCCCCAATAATATGATGGACAGTCAAACCAAAGATAAATTCTTCTGACTTAATCTGCACCAATAAGACCCGAATAAGGGGCAACTTTTCTAAACTAAAAGGTAAATTTGCCGACTCTTGAATTAAATCATCTGCCAAGAGTTCAGCATCTTTTTCTGCTCTTAAATCTTTAAAAATGATTAACTGTTCTGTGGGGATTTCCTCATGAATAACTTGCTTAATATTGCCTCCAACACTGGCAAAAGTGGTTCTGAGAATTTCATGACGGTTCACCAGTTCTTGAAAGGATGCTGTTAATATAGAAACATCTAACTTGCCATTAATTCTCATGGCAAGCCTAATATTATAAGCACTAGAAGATTCGCTGATATGCTGCAAAATCCAAAGCCTTCTTTGACCGTGAGAGACTTGGTAATATTTTTGTTTTTCCAGTGGGTTAATTGAGTCAGATTGTGGTAAGTTGATCATCGTTTTTGTCGGGATTGAATTAATACAGCTTGTTCTTTTAAAGTATTATGGGTAAAAATTTCCCGTAATCGGAGAGAAACTCCAAATTGATTACGGATTTGTGACACTAAGCGCATCGCCTTCAGACTGTTTCCTCCTAGTTCAAAAAATGACTGATTACTGTTACTAACTTCTGCTTCTAATAACTCACCCCAAAGGGAAGCTAATAAAGCTTCTTGTGGATTAAAATCTGGGACTTGGTTAGTTGAGTCAGTAATATTTTCTTCGGGTTTTGGCAAAGCTAGACGATGAATTTTTCCATTGGGTAACAAGGGAAAAGCTTCTAACCGCATTAAAAAGCTAGGCTGCATATAAATCGGTAAGAGTTGCTTTAATTTACCTCGAATATATTCCTGATGAACTGTATCCTCGGCTTGATAATAAGCAATTACGTTTACTAATTCCTCCTTTTTATTAGCCATAACTAAGGCTTTTTCTACTCCCTCAATCCCACTGAGGACATCTTCAATCTCTCCTAATTCAATCCGTACCCCATTTAATTTAATTTGATTGTCACTGCGTCCTATTACTTCTAAAGTTAGATCAGGAAGCAGTCTGCCTAAGTCTCCAGTACGATAAACTATATCCCTCCCCCCATTCAAAGGATTAGGCACAAAAACTGAATGAGTTAAGCTTTCATCTTGATAATAACCTTTGGTTAAATAGGGGGATTTAACGAACACTTCTCCTACTTCTCCTATTGCCCTGGCGCGATTTCCATCAACCACTGCATAAGCGGCATCTGGCAAAGTTTGACCACCCGGAACCCGTTCATAGGGAATATTATTAGGGTTAGGAATTCGATAAAAATGCTTAACAAATGTAGTTTCACTTGCTCCATAAATATTCACAAATTCTGTCTGAGAGCCAAAAATTTGATGCCATTCAGCCAGTTCTTTCACAAATAAAGGCTCTCCTCCTAAGACAAAAATTCGCAAACTTTTCAGGAGATTATGTGCATTAACTAAACCACGCCCCATCTTTAAAAATAGACGCATTACCGAGGGGACAGTGTGTAGTAAGTTAATTTTCCATTCTCCTATTCGCAGTAATAAAAGCTCTAAGTCTTCTCGCTCTGTACTCTCTGGAATATACAGAGTTCCCCCTGAGCATAAAGTCACACAGGTTTCCCTCAAATAAGCATCAAAATTAATTTGAGCAATTTGTAAACAGCGCCAACTTTCATTAATGCCAAATTCCCGTTTTTCCCAATCAATGAAATGACGTAAGCTGCCGTGACTGCCTAAAATTGCTTTAGGTTCACCGGTTGAGCCAGAAGTAAACATAATATAATTAGAATCATCAGCATCCGGCATAGCTAGAAGGGGTTGCAGTTTGCTTAATTGGCAAGGAAACTCTTGATAATCCATGCCATTCCACTGATGATATTGCTGAATTTTATGAGCCTTAACCACTAAGATATGAGGCGGTTTTTCTAATGCGGATAGTTGGGGTTTAATCCCCTCTAAATTCTCAGCAGCAACTAAGATAATTTCGGGGCTAGTTTTAATCATCATGCGTTGCCGGCGCTCCTCTGGTTCATCTAAACGTAGAGGTAAATAGATTCCTCCGGCTTTAAATACTGCCAGCATAGCGATTAACTGACGATAATCTCCTTCTAGGAGAACACCACAAACCTTATCTTTTTCCACGCCTAATTCTTTTAAGGCATAAGCCCAAAAGTTAGTTAGTTCATGTAATTCTTGATAGCTAAATTTACCCCCTGGATAAATAATCGATGTTTTCTCCGGTTTGGCTGCAACTTGGTCAATAAAATCATGGATAATAGTACGGGTTTCTAAGCGAGGAATAGGATTGATAAAATTGGCAATAAAAGCGGTTTCTGCTGCCGATAACAAAGAAATGTCTTTGACGGGTTGGGCGGGGTTAGATAGCATTTCATTCAAGAGTTTATCGAAGTGAATGAGACATTTTTTCATCCTCTCCTCTTGGAATAAGTCGGTGTTATAAATTAGCTCTAATCTGAGTTTTTCCTGATCTTCACTAAACACAAAAGATAGATCAAACTTACTGGTCGGGGTCAGGGAATCTAGAGATTGTATTTGTATATTTTCCAAGCCTACAGGTTGATCAAAATTTTGCAGAAGGACTAATATATCAAACAAGGGAGTGCGGTTAATTTCTCTAGAAACAGCTAATTTTTCTACTAAAATATCAAAGGGATAATCGGAATGTTCTAAGGCTTCGGTAACGGTTTGACGAACCTTTGCGAGTAGATTTTTGTAGCCTTTTTCGGGTTCAATTTGGTCACGAATAACTAAGGTATTGAGAAATAAACCGATTAGAGATTGCAGTTGAGGATGGCTTCTGGTGGCGATTTCTGTACCAATAGTAATATCATGTTGACCACTGTAGCGATACAGTAATATTTTTACAGCCGCTACCAATGCCATGAATAGGGTTATTTCGTTTTCTTGACAAATTTTTCTTAATTTAGAAATCGTTTCTCGGTCAAATGTCCAGCTTAAATGAGAACCCTTAAACGTCTTTATTTGGGGACGTTTAAAGTCTGTCGGTAAGTGAACTCTGGTCAGTTGTCCATTGTCCAGTTTTTGCCGCCAGTAATCTAGGTTTTTGGGATTATTTTCGCTTCTTAAAAGATTATTTTGCCATCCTGCATAATCTTTATATTGTATCGGCAATGGCTCTATACTAGGCTGTAATCCTTTGGCTAAATCAGAGTAGTATTGTAAGCATTCTTTAGCTAACAAACTCATTGACCAACCATCACAGATAATATGATGAATTTCTAACTCTAAAATATATTCATTCGCAGATAGTTTATAAATCTTAGAGCGCACCAGGGGACTTTTCTCTAAGTCAAACGGTTTTCTCTCTTTTGCAATCGTTTCTAGGATTTCTTCATCAGGTTTATTTGTCCAGTCTTTAAATTCCCAATCAAAAGGACGATTTTGCAGGATTTTCTGTTGTGGTTCACCGTTAATTAAAATGAAAGATGTCCGCAGGGATTCATGACGGGAAATCAATAATTGTATGGCTTTTTCAAAGACATCGGGGCTAAAATCTCCTGCTATTTTGAGGGTGGAAACAATATGATAAGCTACATTATTGAGATCCATCTGTTGCAAGACATAGAAACGTCTCTGAGCATGGGATGTTTCGTAGGTTTCTTGTGCAGATACAAGGGGAATAGTGGCTACCGTCAGAGGGGTAACAGTGCTTAATAATGCTGCTTGTTCAGCAATGGTAGGATGGGCGAATACTTGTTTAATGGGCAAAGATTGCCCTAACTTTTCCTGAATTTTACTCACTAGAGAAATAGCTTTTAAGCTATGTCCTCCTAACTCAAAGAAGTTGTCACTAACCCCTATTTTGGATACCTGAAGAACATCTTGCCAAATCTGAGCTAAGAGGCTTTCTTTTTCATTTCTTGGGGCTATATAAGCAGATTCAATAATTGATGTCTCATCGGGGACAGGTAATTTTTTCCTGTCTATCTTGCCATTGTTATTTAAGGGAAAATCCGACAACATGACAAAGGCAGAAGGGACCATATAAGCGGGGAGTTGCTGCTGTAAGAAACGACGCAAATCCTGAGGAGTTAATAAAGAATTTTTTCTGATTATATAAGCAACTAACCGTTGATTATATAAGGTATCTTCCCGCATAATCACAACAGTTTGTTCAACGTTGGGATGAGTTTCTAAAACCGTCTGAATTTCTCCTAATTCAATGCGTAAACCTCTCAGCTTAACTTGATTATCAATCCGCCCTAAATATTCAATATTGCCCTCAGGAAGATAGCGAGCTAAATCTCCGGTTTTATATAATTTCCCCTCAGCAAAAGGGTTAGAAATAAATTTTTCTTGAGTTAATTCCAGACGATTGAGATATCCACGCGCTAAACCCATTCCACCAATATGTAATTCTCCAGCAACACCAATAGGAACCGGTTGGAGATAACTGTCGAGGATATAAACTTGGGCATTAGCAAGGGGACGTCCAATAGAAATTTGGGAATTTGGCTGACAGCACCAGATAGTAGTCTCAACCGCTACTTCTGTTGGTCCATAAGCGTTATATAATTCACAGTTTAACTGCTGAAAAAATCGTTGATTGAGTTCATAAGATAAGGCTTCTCC
>NZ_JAPZQM010000164.1:0-3736 GCF_027530565.1 Microcystis sp. LE19-10.1B
AAATCCTTATCTGGCAAGAGACTTAATTGATTAGTTCGCTCTAGAGCAAAAACAATTGACAAAAATCGCTAAATGCTTTTCTATATAAGGGTTCCATCCCTTATAACCCCCGTCCATTGCATAACAATTACCGAAGAGCCGGAAAATCAATATTTTTGAATCGTTCGGCCGTTCTCTGTTTGACTCCTAAAATCTCAATCCCTACAATCCTATCCGTCTCATCGTAATCATAGATAATCCCCAGCGCTACTTCCTCAGAATCAATAACCTTTCCCTCAAAACGACGAATATAAGCGGCATTAGCGGCTCGATCATAGTTTATTTTCATAGTTTCCCCTTTAATCGGCGTTCAAAATGGACAGTTACCAAAAGATTATAATTACTAAGTAGGTAGGCGTTAAAAATTATCAGAAACCCCCCTTATCAAGGGGAGCATGGGGGATCGCCACCCCCCTTATCAAGGGGAGCAGGGGGGATCAAACCCCCCTTATCAAGGGGGGCAGGGGGGATCGGCACCCCCCTTATCAAGGGGGGCAGGGGGGATCGAACCTAAAATCCATTTTCAATTTAATTTCACCCACCTACTTACCCATGAAAAATAGACAAGAATACCTCAACGCCCTAGTCAACTTTGACCAACCCCTATCAACTATCCTCCCTATCCTAAAAACCTTTCCTTGGGACAGTAGCGAAGCAATTATCACCCTAAAAAAAGAGCATCTGATCGATATTCTCGATCGCTATCTTAATAACGCTCTATCTGCCACCGACTTAGAAAACTGGGCCGATGCCATCGAATGCAGAGAAGATATCGCCTATGAAACAGATGAGGAATATCTCATCAATGACATCATCTTTGACCTCGCTAATCCGACATTAAACGATCCACTATCACCAAAAATAATCGAACAATACATCAGCCAACTTTCCCATTTAAAGTCTTCCTTAATTGCCTAAAAAATAGGCTTCTTCTTTGTGAATTTTAACGGGGGTTTACTTGAATCTCAATTTTGTCCGAGGGGTTGAATTTAATTTCCTCAACAACGTAGGAACTCTTACTCGCCACCCCTTCGATCCCTCTTATTTCTAGAGGATCTAGCGAGGTTATAGTTACTTCCGCTTTTCCTTCATTAACATCAACAATTTTGAAATTCTGTAAAGGTTCCTGCCAGCGTTTTCTATTCTCTTTTGGATTGCTTGATCCCCCTTCCCCACGAATAACAAGCTCTCCGCTTTTGATAATAACCTTGCCTTGAAACTCTATCTGTTTGATCTCTTTCATCGCCACTTCTTTTGTTTTTGATTCTCTCCCTAAAGCGATCGTTTTTGCTTGGGAATCGAACTTGATTAATCTCCCAGATAGAGAAGTGCCATTTTTTAAAGATACATTTGTATCATCTGGTATGAATACGGGAATTTTCTTGACGGGAGATCGATCGCCGGTGGCTGGTAGATGATAGCCAGCAAGGGAGGCGATAAAAACTAGGCTAGTTGCGGTTATTATTGGGTAGAGTTTTTTCATCTTTACCTTGCCTGAATGATCAGGATTTAGTTGGTTCTGTTTTCAATCTTGGATGTGGTGGGTTAGGAGTAACAGTAACCCAACCTAGGGTTTTTTCTAGAGGGTTTTTTCCATATTTTAGCGTCGGGATTGTCAAAGGGGAAGCGTTTTATCTTCTCTTTATGTTAAAACTTATGAAGGTACTCCTTTATGCGGTAAGCGATAGAAATATGACTCTACAAGAGCTAATGCGGTGGGTGGAAAAATTATCCTCGATCGAGAAACGGCAACTGATCGAAAAAATTACCGCAGAAATGGCATCGGAATCGGCAGAAATTAATCAACCCCGTCCCTCTTTATGGGGTATATGCGCCGATTTAGGACAGGCTCCCTCGGCTGAAGATATCGATAAAACCCGACGAGAAGCGTGGGGAGATTTTACGGCAGAGGATATTTAAGTGTTAAAAGCAAGTTTTAAGTAGGTAGGCGTTAAAAATTATCATACACCCCCCTTATCAAGGGCGCAGGGGGGATCGGCACCCCCCTTATCAAGGGGGGACTAAGGGGGGATCGAACCTATTCCCCGAATATAATTGGATGCGGTGGGTTAGCGATATTCGTAACCCAACCTGCGGTTTTTGTCAATATATTTTTACTTTCCGAAACCTTTGTTCGGGCGGTTTTGTTTGGCAATACGGAGGGCTTTTCCGGTTTTACCATCCTGTAGTGCGATCCGCATCGATCGCTTTTTCTGGTAGGATTGAATATCCGCCGCTAACGGATGAGAGTTATCGATGCGTAGATGGGTTAAAGAACAGACAAGACTCGTTTGTTTTCCCGATTCGTTTTTTAGGGAACAAATAATTCCCCCCTCGTCTCCCATGTAGAAAATTTTATCGATCGAAAACTGGTGATCGGGTTTGTATCGCTCGCCTTTTGTTTCAGCTAGTTTTAACGTTTCGGGAGTTGCACGCACAGGGATTGGTAAACTCGCTTCCATTTTCTCAATTAAAAAACGAACTTGTCGGGGATCGTCGATGGACATGGTTATTCTCCTTGATAAAATACAAAGAACTGGCGATAGAACCCGATCGATCGAGTAGGATAGCGATCGAAAACGCCAATCAGGGACATTTTGCCGTGAGCGCTCCGAATTCTCCCCCTCCCGGAACACAGATACTAGGAACCTTCGCCAGTCTTCTCGGTTTGCTGGGGATTTTTCTCTATTTTACGGGATGGATCTATCGGTGGGCCTATTTCGGCTGGTTTAGCCTTGAGATTAACCGTCTGGACTTGCCCTTGCGTTCCTTCCTTTTCGTGCCGATACAGGTCTTCTGTGGCGATTTCGGGGCGTTTCTGCGAACGTTTCTGGCACTGGTTGCCGTTGCCTTTGCGATTCAATTTACCCTCTGGATTTTGTCTCCCCTGCCATCCTATTCAATTGTCAGTCAATTTAAACGGAAATTTCATCAAAAATTTCACCCTCTAGGTTTATTAGTCCGGGGAATTCCCGAATCTCTCCGAAAAGATTTGATCGCTGTTATTTGGCTATTAATTATTCTTTTTTGGTTAGCTCGAATTCAGGGATCGAGCGATGCCCGTCGCGATGCAATTAATGATACTTCTACCTTACCGGTTATCACTTTAGTTTTACCGGAAAAACAGATAGCGATCGGTCGCAATCCTGATGATGTTTTTACCGATCCTTCTCTCAAAGGTTATCGAATTATCGGTGAGACCAAATTACTCGAAGAGCTGCGGGGAAAAGAAACGAATGATAGTAAAGTTAATCCCCCGCGAGTTTGGCGGTTATTAATTCAAAATAATAATTAGACTTATGTTTTTCGCGGGTTATCCCCCCAGTCGGCAGAAAATGAACGTCCGGCGATTCTAGCCATTCGCGAGGATAAGGAGGGACAATTGTTGATTCTCGCACCGGATGTCCCATAATCCCGATGAGAGTCAATCGGGGAAATTATCAAAAGCGATCGTTAATAAAAAAAGTCTAAAAGTCGCACCCCACAAGGTTTTCGGCGTTGTCAGATCAGAAGAGGAAAGATGCAATGCTCTGGTGCTGATTCGGAGCATCTTTCCATTTGACAACGCCGATTGTAGGGCTAATTCATGAATTAGCCCTACGCCGATTGTAGGGCTAATTCCACTGCTAAATCGAGCGACTCTTGTTCCCCACTTAAGCCCAACTATCGGCACTATTCGTTCATTAAACACTAATTG
>NZ_JAPZQM010000095.1:0-5560 GCF_027530565.1 Microcystis sp. LE19-10.1B
ATCCTTATCTGGC
The DNA here is from genome assembly GCF_027530565.1 of Microcystis sp. LE19-10.1B. Taxonomy (NCBI): domain Bacteria; kingdom Bacillati; phylum Cyanobacteriota; class Cyanophyceae; order Chroococcales; family Microcystaceae; genus Microcystis; species Microcystis sp. LE19-10.1B. Next base: position 14 of record NZ_JAPZQM010000095.1, read on the forward strand.
AAGAGACTTAATTGATTAGTTCGCTCTAGATCAAAAATAATTGACAAAAATCGCCAAATGCCTTTCTATATAAGGGTTCCATCCCTTATAACCCCCGTCCATTGCATAACAAAAACCGAAGAACCAAAAGATTTTGATACTAATCTTTATGTGGGTTATGTCCCTGGTTTTCCAGGAGCAAATTCTCAAGGTGAAACTTTAGATGAATTACAGACAAATCTTTGTGAAGTGATAGAAATGCTCCTTGAGGATGAACAAACAAAATTTAAAACAGTATTTGTTGGTACACAGTAATCATCAGCAATATACCTGTTCTGAAACCACAGGAAGTGGTTCGTATCTTAGAAAGTCTTGGCTTTGTTGAGGTACGTCAGAAAGGCTCCCATAAACAATTCTGTCCTGAAGATGGACGTGCAACTACTGTTCCATTTCCTAAACATGGCTTAAAGAAGAGAGAAGTGAGAGAATAGAGTGGAATGATCAGATGCTTCCATGCCTAGAAAGATCCGAGAGTTGAAAGCTCAAATTGTCCGTGAAGGATTTGTTTACTTACCCAAACGGGGCAAGGGTAGCCATGAACGTTGGAGACATCCTTTGATCGGAAAAACACTGACAATCCCGGGCAAAGATGGAGATGATGTCCCACTTTACCTAGAAAAACAACTGGCAAAACTACTGACTGAACTGAAAGAGTTGCGAGAGGATGGAGATTAATGAATAAATACAGCATGATTGTTCAGTGGTCTGATGAAGATCAGCTTTTCCTGGTAACGATCCCAGAGTTTTCTGATCTTGTCGTCATGCCTTGTACTCATGGCAAAACTCGTCAAGAGGCTATCCACAACGGAGAAGAAGTGATTGAAATGTACTTGGAAGCCTGGCGGACAGAAGGTGAAGTGATTCCCGAACCCAGAACAAGATCGGTCGCTTGATATTCCTGCTCGGTCCTGGGGCATAACAACGCCTCTGCACACCGACTGCCGAGAGTTAATCGGTGATGATGCTAGGGTTATCCCCACAGTGAACAGCAATCAGTGAACTGAAAACCCACATCTGATCACTAATACCCTAAAACCCCAACACCCAAGCCCTGCTATACAATGGTTTTTGACTTGTTTTTTGGAAGGGAACGCTAAACTATGTATTCGATCGATATTACCCTGAAACTCTCGCCCATCCCCATTTCCGTGCAGCGCAAGGAAGAAGCAGCAGCAGACGCTTTGTATCAAACAATTATTAACGCTATGCGATCGCCGAATCCGGAATTATTAGAATTAACCTGTGAAAAACAAACCGATAAAAAGGTGGCGGTTTTGAGCGATCAGATCAGTGCGGTGATTGTGTCACAAAAATCTGGGGCTGCCTCCACCGGTAGAGCGCCGGGGTTTGTCGCTTTAGCCACAGAATAAGTAGGTAGGTGTTAAAAGTTCTCATATCCCCCCTGCCCCCCTTATCAAGGGGGGTGCCGATAGGCGGGGGGATCCTCCTTGATCATGGGGGTGTCTGACAATTTTTAATACCCACCTACTTAGAATTTCGTCTTTGCTTCCTTAATAGTATAACTTTACTACAAAAAATCGGAGCAAATATTTAGGGACGGTGATGATTATCAGATATAAAATCAGCAACTTCGGAAAAGCGAAATATGGACAGTCCAGAATCTAGGCAGCCGACCTGTAATAAGGCGAAGGCAGACTCGGATAAACTCGCCGGATGTGGCGGAAGACTTCTTCCGTTTTTTCTTCCACTTCTTCTTCCGTGTAGAGATCGACGGGTAAACCAGTATCATCGCTGTATAAAAAGTTGTGAATAGTAGTTTTAACCTCCGCCCGACTGGATTCTTTATCTGGCCAACGATCGATCTTTAGTTTCTCTTGTTTTAGGGTTTTCAAAAGCTGCGTGGCGATCTGTTTAATTTTTTCAATGTCTTGCGGTGATAGATTCTCTTTGGTTAAAAGGTCGAACACGGCGAGGGATTCCTCGTCTAATCCCTCGCTAACCGCCCGTTGGGACTCTTGATCGAGTTCCTGAATGAATTCTAATAAGGCCTCGAAGGTCTTTTCGATCGCCACCCGATCCTTCTCGAAATTATAATCAGCGATGATCTGCTCGTAATGTTCTTGAAAGTTCGTCCGTTGCAGATTCTGCTCGAGCATTGTTCGGAGACGGTTTTCGATGGCGTTTTTGAGAGTTTGGACGGTGGTATTCTTGCGATCGCTATTAGCGAATTCCTGTTTCAGACGCTCGAAGTTGATTTTACTGATGTTGTACAGTGGGGTATCATCGGCCCTCGCTTCGGTGGTTACATCGATCGCCCCGTCGATTACCGATCGCATTTCCAAGAGAATTTCCGCGATGTCTATTTTCTCCCGATCACCTTGAATGCATTTATAGATCAGTTTAATCGTGTCGTGAGCCGGACGGTAGTGATTAACCGATGGCTGATTAAGACAGGCCTTAAAAAGATGGAAGACCTCTTGAGAGAGGAGTCCAAAATTTTGTCGGGCCTGATCACTTCGATTGATCGCTTCCTTCGCGTCGTTAATGGCTTTATTGAAGGCAAAACTAGGTATTTTATATTCGAGGAGCGCGTCTAGGGATGCGTTACTTTCCCCCAAAAATTCTTTAACTGCCTCGATCGATCGGGCCAATTCATCCAGTAAATTTTCTTGGGGTTTCGTGGGGTCGAGACTAAGATGGTCTTCCCTGCGTCCCTGATCGGAAATTTGGGCGAGATCGGCGAGAGCTTGACGGAGATTTCTGAGGATTCCGCAGTAATCCACGATTAAACCGTTGGTTTTGCCCTCGTTAACCCGGTTAGCACGAGCGATCGCTTGCATGAGCGTATGAGCTTTTAGGGGTTTATCGAGGTAGAGGGTGGAGAGGGAGGGAACATCGAAACCAGTCAACCACATGGCGCAGACGATGCCGATCCGAAAGGGGTGATCGGCTTGTTTAAAGGCATTTTCTGGGCTGATCCTTTTACCGTCCGCCAGTTGAAAGCCGTTTTTGATTACACTGCGATGGCTGGTAATATCTAACCCTTGTTTCTGGAATTTGTCGATCTCTCCCTGTTCCTCGCTGACGATCACGGCCGTTAGGGTTGCTTCCATCCATTGAATCTGACGCTGACGATAGTTTTCCTCTTGGTCATCGGTAATTTTTTTGAGGTCTTTTTTCAGTTGTTGGATTTTTTCGCTCCAGTAACGATCGATCAGGTTATGCAGCTTGACACAGGTGAGCTTGTCGATACAAATCACCATGGCTTTGCCTGTTTCCCAAGCGGTGCTGTAATGTTCAACGAAATCACGGGCCAGCGCATCCAACCGCTGCGGGGCCGTCAGGATGTAGTAATCCCTTCTTAATTCCCTTTCTAAACGGTCTTCTATCTCGACATTTTCGATCTCTAACTCTTCGATTTTGGCGGCGATCTGTTCGTTGAGGTCGTTGACGGCGATCGAGAGTTTATCACCCCTTGCATCATAGTAGAGGGGAACGGTGGCTTTATCCTCGACCGCTCTCTGGAAGTCGTAGGTGGAGACATAATCCCCGAAATAGCGTTTAGTGATCTCGTCGTTGCTGACTAGAGGGGTGCCGGTAAAACCGATAAAACCAGCGCCCGGAAGTGCAGCCCGGAGGTTGCTGGCTAGGGTTCCGTACTGGGTTCGGTGGGCTTCGTCGCTGATAATGATGATATCGTTTCGGGAGTTGTAGGGTTGGTCGGGATTGACGGTTTGGTTGAATTTCTGGATAAGGGTGAAAATATAGGCTTTATGCTCTCCCAGAAGACTCTGCAAGTGTTCGTTACTGGAAGCTCGGCAGGGTTCTTGCTCGTTATTGGTCAATCCGGAACCGGCAAAGGTATCGTAGATCTGTTCGTCTAGATCTTCGCGATCGGTACAGATAACGAAGGTATAGTTTGCGCCTAGTTTACGGCGAATTTTGCGGGTGAAAAAAACCATAGAGTAGCTTTTTCCGGAGCCTTGGGTATGCCAGAAAACCCCTAGTTTGTTATCTTTTATCCCACCCTCCCGCCATCTTTTCACAGAATCGATCGCTTGGTTAACCCCTAGAAACTGGTGATTTCGGGCGATAATCTTGCAGGTTTTGCCAGTGGAGTTATCGAAAAGGATATAATTTTCTAACAGATCGATAAAGTTATTTTTATCGCAGACTCCTTTTAGCATGGTTTCCATATCGACAATGCCGGGGTCACTCTCGGCCAGGCGTTTCCATGAATGAAAGTGTTCGTATTTGCCGCAGAAACTACCTATTTTCGCGTCTATGCCATTAACTAAAATCGCAAAGGCGTTATAGGCGAATAGATGGGGGATAGTATCAAGATAGTCCGATAAATTCTCGTCGTAGGCCGCTTTTAGGTCCCGGTTGAGGTTTTTCGCTTCTAGGAAGAGTAGGGGAATGCCGTTAACAAAACCTACCAAATCCGTGCGACGGAGGTAGATTTCCCCCTGTATCCACAGTTCTCGAACCGCTAGAAAATGGTTATTGCTGGGTTGGTCAAAATCCAGGATTTTTAGGGTTTGTCTAATTAGCTCTCCTTTGGCGTTGCGGTAGCTCACCTGTACTCCATCGAGAAGGAGTTGATGTTTCTCTTGATTGGTGGCCAGAAGGGTTTGACTGGAGTTGATTTCTTCGATTTGGAGAATGGCGGATTTATAGGCTTCTTCGGGAAGATTGGGGTTAAATTCTCGTAATTTCTGTTTTAGGTAGCGTTTGAGGATAACTTCTTTCTGATTTTGCCGTCCGAGCAGGCTGTTTTCACCGTAATCCTCTTGACTATAAGCATAGACACTCTGCCAACCAAGTTGATCTCGCAGACAGTTGGCGGTGAGTTGTTGTACTTTATCCTCGGTGGTCATAGGGTCGATTGTGCAGGGGAGTGGTTTATTTTATTAATATTGCCAATTTTCAGGCATTTTTACAGGTGCGATCGCTCTTTTTGCCTCTACACCTCGATCTCTCCATTCATAAGTTTCGGAAGTAGTATGTCACGCGCTTGTTTTAGTTTTTGATTGTATTTATGCAATAGAGAGCGTTGTTTTAACGCTGGCTCGACTACATCATTAAATAATCTAAGAAGAGTTTTATTAGGAGTAAGTATATGCAAGCCTCTTAAAAATTTCAAACTAAAAAACTTTTGTGATGTTCCAGAAGACTGAATTTCCATTTTTCTTAAAGTAGCAGGATCGGAAAAATATAAAAACATAAAACTAGAATAGTTTTTGTCAAAAGGTTTAAATAAAGCTACATTTTTTATACTAAACTCGAATTCATTATCTACCAAAACCGTTGAACCTAATGTCCCGATATTTGAAAAAATTATATCTCCTGTTTCTGGTCTGCTCCTTTGCATAACCTTTTGATGGTCTTCATCAGTAATCACATCATTGGTGAGAAGTTAAGATTATCTGCAATTTGTCAAGCTTATTGTTACAATTCTTATTGTAAGCAGGAAAAGTTTGCCAAGTCTGGGTTTTGACTATTTTTACCTAATGGCGACAGGAGGTGAGTTCTTGCGCTTATAGG
>NZ_JAPZQM010000147.1:0-1351 GCF_027530565.1 Microcystis sp. LE19-10.1B
AATCCTTATCTGGCAAGAGACTTAATTGATTAGCTCGTTCTAGATTGAAAACAATTGGCAAAAATCGAAGCAATGTCTTTCTATATAAGGGTTTCATCCCTTATAACTCCCGTCCATTGCATAACACAAACCGAAGAACCAAACTTAAAAAAAGGGGAAACGATTGATAGGTATAGTTTTGAAAGAAGGAATTAAGGTGGAGGTAAGCAAAAAAATGGAGAAATGGGCAGCCCAAGAATTACAGTATGCAGACCTAGGGGACACCAGAAGAAAGAAAAGGTTAATCAGTATCGTAGAAAACTTGGCCAGTCAACCTAGTACAAGTGTGCCACAAGCCTCGGGAAATCTAGCCGCCGCCAGTGCCACCTACGACTTTGGGAATTCCCCCTATTTTCACCCCTCAGATATAATTGCCGCCCAAGCTAAAAGTACAGTAGAAAGAATCAAAGAACATCCAATAGTTTTGGCAGTGCAAGACACAACAAGTTTAGACTTTACGACGCAAAAAGCCAAAAAAGGAATGGGTTATCTAGATTGTAAAACATCCTTTGGTCTCAAAGTTCATACCACCTTAGGAGTGTCAGCGCCAGGAGTACCTTTGGGACTGATTAATCAATAGGTCTGGGCAAGAGAAGAAAAGAATTTAGGGATTGCCAAGCAACGCAAAAAAAGAGAAACCGAAGAAAAAGAAAGTCAAAGATGGTTAGATTCTTTGTCAGAAACACAACAACAAATACCCGAAGAAATTCAAGTAGTAACAATCGGAGATTGTGAGGCAGACATATTTGATTTATTTGCCCAATCAAGAAGTCCTAACTCTCATTTATTAATTCGAGGAACTCATAACCGAAAAGTTAACTATCTCGAAGACAAGCAAAGGTCAGGGCATTCAGAGCCTAAATATTTACATCAATCCATCAGAGAAATAAAAGCCTGTGGGACCTTAGATGTGCAAGTAAAACGCAATCCTAATCACGAGGCTAGACTAGCTAAACTAACAGTTAGATTTGCCAGTTTTGAAATACAAGTACCTAAGCATCACTCGAAAGCGAACCCTCGTCAACCGGTCAAATTACAGGTAATTTTAGCTGAAGAAGAAAATCCGCGTCCCGGAGTTAATCCTATCAGTTGGCTCCTCTTAACTAGCCTAGACATTAGTAGCTTTGAATCGGCGATAACCTGTGTGCGCTGGTATAGTTATCGCTGGTTAATAGAACGCTATCATTTTGTTTTAAAAAGTGGTTGTGGATTAGAAAAACTGCAATTAGAAACGGGTAGGAGAATTGAGATGGCTTTAGCTACCTATTCAATTGTAGCTTGGAGATTACTTTGGTTAACCTATCAAGCACGC
>NZ_JAPZQM010000051.1:0-16270 GCF_027530565.1 Microcystis sp. LE19-10.1B
GCGATATCCCTGGAGATATTGGACAATGTCTCAATGATGCTTCAGTTATTTCGGTTTTAGAAGAGATGTTAAAAGCCGCACTTATAGTAAATTCTTTTGAGGAGTGTAGGAAGTCTTTTAGTATCATCATAAATAAGTAGGGTGGGTAATACCTACCTTACTTAGTAAACTGTTTGAAATCATCGACAATATGATGACTTTATCCCCTGAATTACAGTCAAGCTTAGAGAGTAAAATCAAACAATTTGAGGAGGAAAGAACCATGCCTTTAGTAAGTAATATGGAGTTACGAGGAATCGAACGCGGTAAGGAAATTGGTAAAGAAATAGGCAAGGAAATTGGTAAGGAAATTGGAGCGTTACAAAAAAGCCGTGATGCCATAAAAACAGTTTTAACTGTGCGGTTTGGACAGATTTCTTCAGAAATTGAAGAGATAATCGGCAAAATCACTAACCCTACTATCTTAGAAGAGCTACTAAAATTAGCAGCTACTGCTAATTCTCTCGCAGAGTTTAAGCAGTCTTTGGCAAGAATCCAATAAGAAAATCTTGCCGTAGGGTAGGCATTGTCCACCCATTCACCTTAAAACTCTTAGCCAGAAGCGGAGAACAATTAAAACTATCACCCTAATTGATGAACCAAACAACCGCCAATTATGATGAACCCTGGAAAGAAGCATTAACCGAGTATTTTGAAGCGTTTTTATGCTTCTTTTTTCCCGAAGTTAACCTAGAAAACGGGTTTCTCGGAGAAACCCGTTTTCTGGACTTTAAGACAAAAAAACGTTTCGCTGACAAACTCTATTCAGTTATCAGTTATCAGTGACTAAGTAGGTGGGTGGAATTAAATATAAGATGAACGTAGGTTGGGTTGAAGCATGAAACCCAACTCCCGCATGGGTTACGCTACCGCTAACCCATCCTACAAATAATTGTGCCTCCCTACTTAATTGGAAGCAAGTAGCAATCCCTTTGCTATAATAGGGTCTGCTGAAAAGGTTTTTCCTGGTGGCAGGGTGTGGGGTGTGGGGTTTTACCGATTTTGTTCCTACCTCACCATTAGGATAACTGCTGTAAATGAAATAACCGACTAATGAAAAAGATAATATTGACTTTATTAGCTTGGCTTTTAGTTGCTAACATGAATAGCCAAGGGGTTTTAGCAGTGACGCTCGATTTTCAATGGTTGGGAAATCAAGGCTATACAGCTAAAGGTTCTTTTAGTTATGATGAAAAAACGGCCCCGACTATCTTTTCGGAAAAAGGTTCGGGAAAAATGCGAGTTTTAGAAAATTTTCAAGTATCTTTTTATGATAACAGTGGTCAAGAGATCGCTAAATACGATAATGTCAGCCAGGGAATTTCCTCGGCTAATTATTTTCAGTTTAATTTTAATACCAAAACCGGTCAAGTTTTCGGCTCGATCGATCTGGGGGGTGAAGGGATGGGGGAAATCTATCTTCAAGGGGTGGTTAACGATAATTTGGCCCTCTTGCGGGTGGAGTCGGTAGATCTGGTCATGGATGAGGATGATTCACCAGAAATTATCACTCAGTTTTAACTAGGGTTTGCTGAAAAAGTTTGTTGGTGGGGTTAGGAGTCAGTAACCGGTCGTTTCAGGCTTTGTTATCCTCTTTTTTTGTACCAGTTTATGTACTAAAAGAAGGATGATGCAAGGTTTTTGAAGGTCTTAATCCTATTTTCGCAGCATGAACATCGGAGTTTTAGCAGGTCAAAAGCCTTATTTTAAAAGGGTTTTACCATTATTCAGCCAACCCTAACTAAATCGATCGGGAAAATAGGGATTATCCTAGCCTAATTTTTCCGCTAATTCTAACCAGCGATCGGTTAAATTATCAATTTTTTGACTTAATTGAGCTAATTCTTCGGTCAGAGCGGTTATTTTGGTAAAATCTTCTAGGGGTTCTCCATAAAGTACCTGTTCAATTTCGGCTTTTTTTGCTTCTAAAATTGGTATTTGTTTTTCGATATCTTCGTATTCTTTTTTCTCTTTAAAAGAGATTTTTTTATTGACAGGTGACGGAGAAGCTTTAACAGTTTTTGGGGTGACTTTTTTTTCTTTTGGTTCCTCCTCCTCTTTTTTCTGATCGAGATAAAGGGAATAATTGCCTGGATATTGACGGATATTACCCCCGGTTTCAAAGGCAAAAATAGTATCAACTACTCGATCGAGAAAATAGCGATCATGGGAAACAACAATCACACAACCGTTAAAGTCCTCTAAATATTCTTCTAAAATTGCTAAAGTCTGCACATCGAGATCATTGGTGGGTTCATCTAGGATTAAAACATTAGGCGCACTCATCAAAACTCGTAGTAAAAATAAGCGTCTTCTTTCCCCTCCAGAAAGTTTATAAATTGGTGCATACTGTTGATCGGGAGGAAAGAGAAATTTTTCTAACATCTGGGAAGCGGTAATCACGCTACCGTCTAGGGTTTTGACTAATTCGGCCACACTTTTCAGATATTCGATCACTCTTTGATTTTCGTTGATATTGAGATCATCGGATTGTTGATCGAAGTAACCAATATGAATAGTGGAACCGATGTCAACCGTGCCTGAATCGGGGAGAGTTTTCCCGGTAATAATATCCATGAGAGTAGATTTTCCTACCCCGTTACTGCCAATAATACCGATGCGATCTTCGGGGGTAAAAATATAGGTAAAATCTTTAATTAAAGTATGATCGCCGTAAGCTTTCGAGATCTTTTCTACTTCAATAACTTTTTTGCCGATGCGTCTTCCTGCGGTGGCAATATCGACTTTTCCTTCCACCTGTTTAAATTCCTTATTACCCATTGCCTGAATGCGATCAATCCGCGCTTTTTGTTTGGTGCTGCGTGCTTTTGGTCCCCGGGATAACCATTCTAATTCCCGTCGTAAAACTCCCGCGTGTTTGCGTTGACTACTGGCGATCGATTCTTCCGCTAAAGCTTTTTTTTCTAGATAATAGGCATAATTACCGGAATAAGTAGATAAATCTCCCCGATCGATTTCAATGATGCGATTAGTCACTCGATCGAGAAAATAGCGATCGTGAGTAATTAATAATAATCCTCCCCGAAAACGGGACAAATAACTCTGTAACCACTCCACGGAAAGCGCGTCTAAATGGTTGGTGGGTTCATCCATCAATAAACAGTCAGGATCGGCTAAAAGTGCGGTAGCGATGGCGATTCTTTTGCGATATCCCCCCGATAAATCTCCCACGCGAGCATTAAAATTATCGATGCCCAGTTTACTTAAAATAACTTTAGCATTGGTTTCTAAATCCCAGGCGGCAAGTTTATCAATTTGTTGCGAAACCCTTGACAAACGTTCCATAATAGTATCCAGATTTTCTGGCTCATGGACAAGGCGATCGGACAATTCCTCGTATTCCTTAATTAAAGTCATACTTTCGCCACTATCGGCGAAAACCTGCTCTAAAACCGTTTTATCATTGTCTAGATCGGGTTGCTGGGGTAAATAGACGATTTTCATCCCGGAATTGATTTGAATTTCGCCACCATCGATCGCTTCTAATCCGGCGATCATTTTCAATAGGGTCGATTTTCCCGATCCATTCGTACCGATCAGGCCGACTTTATCGCGATCATCGAGGCTAAAACTGGCATCTTTGAGAATTTCCTTGATACCGAAGTCTTTTTTGAGCGATCGAACCGTCAGCAGTGTCATGATTTCTGGGAATAATCCTTCTTTTCTAGTGTAGTGTCTGGACTAATGCAAAGGATAGATTAAGCAGGTTCTGCTGAAAAAGTTTTTCCCGAGGAAAAAAAACCTGCCCCTAATGCCGACGATAACGAGAAAAGGGACAGATTGGCTCAATGGAATGAGATTATTTTCAGGGGCCAGAGGGCATTAGGAATTACATCATGCCCATGCCACCCATGCCACCCATGCCACCCATGCCGCCCATGCCGCCCATATCAGGGGCTGCGGCTTCTTTAACGGGTTTTTCGACCACGAGGGCTTCCGTAGTTAGGACCATACCGGCGATAGAAGCGGCGTTTTGAACGGCTGACCGTACCACTTTAGCCGGATCGATAATTCCGGCGGCGATTAAGTCTTCGTACTTGCCGGTGAGGACATTGTAACCGACGCTAAAAGCGGTTTCGCGCACACCTTCCACGATCACATCCCCTTCCACACCGGCGTTATTAGCTAACTGACGCAGGGGTGCTTCTAGGGCTTTGGCGACGATATCGGCGGCGACTTTTTCCTCATCGTTAGTGAGAGAAGCTTTGAAAGCCTTCACCTTAGAAGCCAGATGAATCAAGGTTGTACCACCGCCCGGGACGATACCTTCTTCCACGGCGGCTTTGGTGGCATTGAGGGCATCTTCGATGCGGAGTTTGCGATCCTTGAGTTCGGTTTCTGTGGCTGCCCCGACCTTAATGACGGCCACACCGCCGGCTAATTTAGCGATGCGTTCCTGTAATTTTTCCTTATCGAATTCGGAATCGGTTTCTTCTAACTGTTTTTTCAGTTGGGCGAGACGTTTCTGCACATCGGCCTTATTGCGGCTGTCCCCGGAGGCGACAATAATTGTATTGTCTTTTTCTAGGGTGATTTTTGCCGCTTGCCCTAGCAGATCGAGGCTAACGGTGTCAAGACTTAAGCCCACTTCTTCGGAAATCAGACGACCACCGGTGAGGATGGCAATATCTTGTAAAACCGCCTTGCGACGTTCCCCGAAACTGGGGGCCTTGATGGCGACGACATTTAAGACACCCCGGGCCTTGTTGACCACTAGAGTGGCTAAGGCTTCGCCGTCCACATCTTCGGCGATAATTAATAGGGGACGACCTTGACGGGCAACGGCTTCGAGGACGGGGACTAATTCAGCGATCGCACTGATTTTTTTATCGGTAATCAGGATCAGGGGGTTGTCGTACTCGACGATCTGTCTTTCTTGATCGGTGATGAAATAGGGAGAGATATAACCGCGATCGATCTGCATCCCTTCCACTACTTCTAATTCCGTGGTTAGGGATTTCGATTCTTCCACGGTGATTACGCCATCGGTGGTGACTTTTTCCATGGCGGTGGCGATCATTTGTCCCACTTCTTCGTCGTTGCCGGAAGAAACGGTGGCCACTTGAGCGATCGCATCTCCGGCGATCGGTTTAGCGACGGCGGCGATTTCTTCGACCAGATAGGCGATGGTTTTGTCTAGTCCGCGTCTTAAGGCGACGGGATTGGCCCCGGCGGTAACGTTTTTCAGACCTTCTTTAATTAAAGCCTGGGCGATGATGGTGGCGGTAGTGGTGCCATCTCCCGCTAAATCTTTGGTTTTTGCCGCTACTTCCTGAATTAATCTCGCCCCGGTGTTTTCGAGGGGATCGGACAATTCGATTTCTTTGGCCACGGTGATGCCGTCATTAACGATCTGGGGGGCGCCGTATTTCTTTTCTAACAAGACATTGCGTCCTTTCGGACCGAGGGTGATTTTTACCGCATCGGCCAAGGCGTTGACACCTCTTTCTAGGGCGCGACGGGATTCATCTTTAAAGGCAATGATTTTGGACATGGTATCGCTGTTGTAATAGGACTCCTTATAGTTAATTTAGCACTCTTAGGGCTTGAGTGCTAATCCCGGTGTGCGGTTATTGAGGAGATAACGATGTTGAGGGGATCAGGGTGTTATGTCCCTACGGCAGACTGAATTGAGTTAAAAAAATAAAAATTTATCAAGATTTATGAATAATTGCAGAAAATCAATGATAACTATTGTAGCATCGGGGAGATAATCGAATTTTAGCCCATTTTCGCCTTTTTTTTAGGAGAAGACAATCATGATTAATCCAAATCCTGCTATCGAACAAAAAATTAATCAATTTATTCTAGAAACCCAAAATAAATTTAGTCAGGATAAATCAGCTACCCTTGCTAGTTACCAAACAGAAGCCAAAACAATCACTCAAGAGACTAATAATTTAAGAGATGAACTTATTCAAAAACTAGGTGAATTAACTTTTTCAGACCCTTTACCTAGCAGAGAAGAATTAGAAAAACAAATAATAGCTCATACAGATCAGCTTGTGGAGACAATCAACCTTTTATCTACGGGTAAAATTTCAGAAATTCCTCTTGATACTTTAAGCCAAGAAATTGATAGTTTGGTCGCAACAATTACGATTGTATTTGATGCTAATGCTAACGATGCAAACTTGCCAAAACTTAAGGAAAAGCTAACTGCTTGGCAAACAAAAGTTAAAGATACTTTGGTTAAATTTTCCACGACTGTGGAATTACAACAGAAAAATGAGTCTTTGATTGCTGAACTGAAGGATAAATTAGACAAATATAGTTCAATTCCTGAAGTAGATGAACCCTTTGAAAAGTTAGTCAAGGAATTTAAAGATAATTCTGCACAACTACAAGTACAAGAAGCAAGTGTTTTATTTCAAACTTTAGACGATTTAATCAATGAAATTAAAGCTAGAGATGAGGTGATTAAACTAAATCAAAGAATTGATACTTTGCTGGGAAAAACTAAAGAACAAGTAGCGGGATTCCCTCCAGAATTAGACCGGGAAGTACAGGGAGAATTAGCCAAATTAATTATAATACTAGGGATAGCGCAGGTGGAACTCATCAACAGTTCCAAAGCTTGGGATATCATGCAAGTAAAGTCGGTGGTAGATGCTGGAGAAATTGCGATTAAATCTTTAACAGGTCAACCTAATATTATTTTGGCACAAAAATTACGCTATGCTGCCGAAACAGGATTAAGAAAAACCCAGATGGGTTTTTGGAATGGTCTAGCCGAATTCAGAGGTAATCTTTTCCATTCTATCAAAATACCTACAAAAGTTTTAATTGGATTAGTGTTAGCTCTCCCTTTGAATTGGGGTATTATGAACTCCCCTCCAGTGAAGGATTTGCTTATGCCCTTACCTCCAATCTCAAATTCTAGTAACCAAAATACTGAGGACAAAGATGGAAATTTTAGACTCTTGATATTGATATTGATGACAGGGACTTTAGGGGGAGCAGTTAGTCTTCTAACTCGTTTGCAAGACTTTGATAATCCCAAAAATCAAAAATATGACGATGACTTATTGCCATTGTCAATTGGTTTAACCAAACCCATTTTAGGGGGAAGTTTCGCTTTCTTTATTCTGCTAATTCTTAACTCTAGCATTTCTCCCTTACAAATTCGGACTGACAATGGAAATAAGGGGAATGACACCTATTTATATGGACTTTTGACAATGGCTTTTGTGGCTGGATTTAGCGAACGTCTTATTCCCGATTTAATTAATCAAGTGGAGAAAAAAGTAACTGTAGAGGCTAGTTCCACTGGACAGGGACTACCTCCAACGATTTTGATCGCTCCGCCTATCGCAAGTTTAGCATTAAACGGGGAGAAAGAATTTAGCATTAATCCCGTTGGTAACTACACCATCACAATCTCACCGCCAGAAAGCGGTAAAATTGATAAAAATACCACTGATGCCAAATTTACCTACACTGCACCCCCACAAGGAAATGCTGGGGATAAAATTACTATTACTGCCACTTCTGATTCTGGACAAACTGCCAAGGCTACGGTCACTTTAACTGCATAAAAAAAGACCAAGAGAGCCTTCTAGTTTGACAAAAAAAGGATAACTCCCATTTACCCCGATTTCGGGTTAATTGGAATGGCCAATGCTTGAACTTGAATTTTTTTTAACTCGGAAACTAATCGAATCGCCTGCTGTTCGTAGAGGGGGGCGCCGAGAGTCGCTGGCAAATTTTCCATGAGATCGCTGGCGGTTTTCAGGGGACAATTAGAAAAACGACTGATTACGGTGGGTGCTTCCGCGGCAATATTGCGGTTAAAGGCTTTTTCCACCCGCACGCGCCAAGTTTTGGGAGTGCGACGACCCTGTTCCACCCGTCGCAGTCCGTTGATGGTGGCCAGCACCACAATGCGATCGCCGATGCGTAAATTGAGATAATCTTCGGGCATTAATTTCGGGGCTTGCCGTTCTCGTTGGTGTAGGATCGGCACGACTCGATAACCGTAGGCAATATCCCCGATCGAGCTACCATTGAGAGTATCTCCGGCTTCGATCTCGTATTCTGTCACCAGAATCGTTTTTTGCGCCCAACGGAACAGATAGATAATATTTTCTCCGAAAGCCGCTCCCGTAAAGGCTTCTGCCGCTACGGTGTTGGTTCCTAAAATGTGAGATTGGGGCAGAATTTGACTTAATTGTTGACTAAGGGTATCGTCGGTGGTGCGGATGACTAAGTAGCTTTGGGGGTTGAGTTTGCGGGTGGTTAGGGCCACTTCTAAATTGAGGATTTCGTCATCAGTAACAATCGCTATACTTTTAGCCCTATCTAAATTGACATTTTTTAAAGATTCTTCGATATTTCCCGTCATCAGGGGCATTTTTGGCAGCATAGTCGCATCAAAATCCCTATTTAAGCTGACCCCGACGATCGCCTGTTGCATTTCTAGTAATAAATTAGCCACTTCTCTGCCGACTCGACCTAAGCCAACAATAACGATATGATTCTGTTGGGGAACTGGGGGACGGTTAGGGATAAATTGAAATCTTGATGATAATAAAGTTTCTGTCAAAATGGCGTAGAGAACCCCGATAAAAGCGGTTCCAGCTAAGGTTAAAAAGAGACTAAATAGCTGCATCCACCAGGGAACCGCATTTAAATCTTCGGGGTTAGAGGCACCGAAAACATCACCGTAACCACCTAATAAAAGAATCGCCGTTCCTGAAAGAGCGGAAATAAAGGAAGCTCTCGGGGCGTAGAGATGGAAAAGAAAAGTCCCGATAATTACCAGCAGGATAATGATAAATACTGACAGGAAAGCCACCCGGTGAATTTGCTGCTGAAAACTCAATTGCCAGAATTGTTGGATTTCTTTGAGGAATTTCTGCCAAAAATCCCGCAACTTCTGGGGAGAATTTGACGGTTTCTGGCGGACAGCATCGATGTTTTGATAGGTAGTTTCGATGGTGGTAATGGTATCACCGGCCCCGATAGTGGTGGTGGGGGACCATTGATAAAATCCGGCCCTTAAAGGTTCATCGGGGGCTGTGTGTGCTAACAGACGACGGGTGGGGGTATTTAAATCACCTAAAAAGCGATCGAGTAAACCATCTTCGGGGCTAATTTGTCTCTGGATAATCCGCAATTTCTGACCGTCGAGATGCAAAAAACCGAGGGTTTCTGTGCCTAATGTGGCTAAAGCAAAGGCATTGGCGGGTAGTTGGGTGGGTTCATAGGCGATAAAATTGCCTAAACGTTCCTTGAGTAGCTGATTGAGATTATCTTTAGAAGAACGCACCACTAAGCGGGTAAGGGGATTTAATTGCCGAATAATTAGGGCAGTGGTGGCATTAATTCGCTCATCACTGGTGACAATTAAAGCAGCCCGACAGCGATCGATTCCCGCTCTTGCTAAAATGTTTTTTTGACGACAATCACCGATAATTATTTCCTCTAATAAATCGGGAAAATCATTAATTTCCCAACTGGGAGGCTGTATTAGTTCGATACCGACGACGCTAACCCCAAACTCTTTTAAAGACTTGACGCAGTGTTGTCCGAGACTACCCAATCCACAAACTAAAAAGCGATCGGCTAACTTGACATTACCATGGACAAAGCTGAGAGATTCTTGGTTCATAGATTCTGCTTGTCTTAAAAAATAGAATGCTTTTTCAAAATTCCGATCCCCCCTGCCCCCCTTGATAAGGGGGGTGCTGATCTCCCCTTAATCTAGCCTTAATTTTTTCTTAATAAGAAGGGTGTCTGACAATTTTTAACACCCACCTAATTATAACATACCAGCGTTTTTATTGCGTACTCGTTGATACATTTCTTCCATATTTAATTGGGAAGCAACGAAGTAATAAACTCCAGCAATATATTTACAGGGATTTTGTCAATCGGGACAGGAATAATTAGTTCAGCTTTTTTCTGAGGGAAAAACCTAAATAGTGATTTCAGCTTTCATCGACTTGACTTTTAAACTAACTTCGGGATGAGATTGCTTTAATCTTGCTTGATAAACCTGAACATTGGTTCCAGCTTTTGATACTCTAGAAGCGACAATATAGCATTCTTTTTTAGATTTTTTATGTCTTTCTTGTAAGCAAGAATGATTTAGAGTTGACAATAATTGATCATAAGCTTGTTCAATATTTTTACCCTTGAGTTCAATATAAAGAGCCAAGCTACAGGGATCATCAATTTCTAAAAGCCAGTCGCATTTTTTCCCTCGATGATTAAACAATTATCTATTTTTATCTTAGTAACTAATTTCTGACTATTATTGTTGACGATGAATTCTTTCCCATTTTCCTTAACTTTGACTATTTTATTATTATTGCATTCAGAACAGTGACTAATATCCATTATTGTTGAGCCTTTCTTTCTAAAATTTCTTCAAACTCTTGACTAAGTTCATCGGAGACAGCATCGAGGTTATTGATACCAATCAAGTTCACCTCTGTATCTAAGATACTTTGAGTTTGTCCGTTGCTAATTGTGTAGGCTGACACATCTTGAAATTGAATAGTATTTTTATAACCTAAAGATTTTTCCGCTTTGACAGGCTCAACGTTAGCCGCCATGATTTTATTATTCAAAGCTGTGAGAATGTAGGGACTATGGGTAGTGAGAAAGAAACGACAATTTTTATTAGCATAAAGTAAGGTAAATAGTTCTACCATATCTCTTTGAGCGGAGGGAAAAAGATGGGTTTCAGGTTCCTCAATGAAAAATTGATTAGATTCGGAATCAGGAAAAAACGAGAAAACTAAGAGAATTAATAACATTGGTAAGGCTTCTTGCTGTCCGCTTGAAGCATCAATTAAGTTAATCTTTCTCCCATCGGCATGATAAAGCCAATCTTGATCTTTCTCGCGCGCATAGCTGCCTGATAGAATCTTTTCGCTAATTAATTTAATTTGATTATAAAGTTTTTTATCATCTTTTTTATCTTGGAATAAACTTTCTGATTCATTAATTATTCTGTATAGGCGTTGAGCATTTTCATAATTAGAGCCAAAGTTGATAATCAGAGGATCAAGATCAAAATTATTGGCCAAAAAGGCAAAAATATTATTGGTAAAGTATTTAACAAAAAGAGTGCGACTAGCTGGTACAAATAAAATCTTTGTAGAAAAAATTTTTTCATTGCCTTGAAAAAAATCAGCAATATTTTTGGCCACACAATCATTCATATCTGAATAAATATCTTGAGTGACTTTGTTATTGCTTTTGGCAATTTTACTCACTTGTCTAATTGTTGTATTGTAAAACTTTTTAAAATTATCTGAATAGGTAAATTGTAGTTTAAAATAGCCAGATTTGTCCTTATATCTTTCAATCAAAAAGTTCATGTCATCCAAACGATAAACTATTTTAAATACTTGCTCTTTCCATGCGTATTTAGGAAATAATTCCTCAAATCGCTTCTGTAGGTGCCTTTTGAGTCCTTGCTGATCTTGAAGATTAGTGACTAATAATTTAACTTGATAAAACAAAAATGTCTGAAATAAAAAAACTAATTTAGCAATAATACTTTTACCAGTGGACTGTTCACCGATGATAACATTAATTTTTTTTATCTCTATTTCCGCATACTTAATAATCAGAAAATTTTCAATAGTTAAGGATTCCATTGTATCTCTCTTATCCCCAGTCTCATAACAATACTAACAGGTTAGGGGTAGATTTTCAATTACTGTCAGTTGTTGACCTGTTTATTCTAATCTACCCTCCTATGGATAGATACCTAAGTCAAAAAGTCAGCAATTTAGCTACAGCGTTTCTGATCAAGATAAAGTGTAACCTAATTTGACATCGGGACTGACTCCTGACTCCCCAAAAGGAAAACTTATATTTTTTTAAAGTATCCCTGCATTTTTATTGCGTACCCGTTGATACATTTCTTCCATTACCTCGATAAAGGAGGTATCCTTATCCCAAAATGCAGGATAATCACCAGCTTTTTTAATGACAATTGCGGGAATAGTTGCGGATTTAACTAACTGAGGATTTTCTGGTAAACGGTGATGAGAGTGCCAAAATTCTTTGAGATCAATTGTTTCTGCTGCTGGTATGGTTTCGGGTTTAGTGTGATAGGAAGTAACAGGGTTAAGAGGAATTTTTTCCTCTTGGATAGAGGAGGAAAGCAGCTTACCGAGGGGAGTTTTTGCTAATTCTTGCAGTAATTTTTGACGAGAGATACCCCGTAATTCAAATAAGAGGAAAGGATCCTGATCTAATTGGGAAGCAACCAGATAATAAACTCCAGCAATATGTTTACAGGGATTTTCCCAATCGGGACAGGAACAATTGGTGATAAAATCCTTTTGACTGTGGGGTAATAAGTGCAGATTCAGATCGCTAAATGCTTCATCAATATTATCGGGAACTTCTTTGAGCAGCAGTTTAGAGATCATACTCGCTCTTGAACCAAGATTATATAAAGCTTGTGACCACTCTGCTTTAGTAATTGGTTTAATCTCGATACTCACCTTATACAAAGGTTCTTTGTAAACCCCAAAGTAGGGATTAATGGAACCTCGCACCTGAGCAGTAATTAAATTACCGTCAATTGTATAATTCTTGACTTTATCATTTTTAGCGTAGGAACGTCCTCGACTCAAGCGCGCTGAGTCGGTAAATTCTTCTAATGCTTCTATAAAGCGTTGTCCCCACCAAGTTTTACTAAATTTAGTCATGGGTTTACCTCGATTAAATAATTGTCTGTTTATTCAATGCGATTAACTGACGAAAACTTTCGTTATCTAATTCCGTTAACCAGGATTCATCATTACTAACAATAGCATTAGCTACCTTTTTCTTTTCCTCGATCATTTCATCAATTCTTTCCTCTAAGGTTCCCAAAGTGACAAATTTATGCACGAAAACATTTTTTTGTTGACCAATTCTAAAAGCGCGATCGGTTGCTTGATTTTCCACCGCAGGATTCCACCAACGATCGAAATGAAAAACATGATTTGCTTTAGTTAAAGTAATCCCAACTCCCCCAGCTTTTAGGGATAAAATAAATACAGAAGGTTCTGTTTCGGGATGTTGAAATTCTTCGATCATTTGTTCTCGTTTTGGTTGAGAAGTCCCCCCGTGAAGATAATAGGTATTGTAGCGAAAAGTTTGTTTGAGGTACTTTTGTAAGGAGTCACCAATTTCAGTAAATTGAGTGAAAATTAGCAGACTATCTCCCTCTAAAATTACTTCTTCTAGCATTTCTCCCAAACGCTCTAACTTATGCGATCGCTCAGGAGTAAAAGCACTGTTATCCTGTAAAAATTGACGCGGGTGATTACAAATTTGTTTCAAGCGCATCAGGGTAGATAAAATTAATCCTTTGCGTTTTATTCCCTCCGCTTCTTCTAATTGTTTTTCCACTTCTTTGATGACAACTTCGTAGAGAGAAGCTTGTTCTTTAGTTAAATTACAATACTGTTTGTTTTCCACTTTGTCAGGTAAATCTTTAATTATCTGCTTATCGGTTTTTACCCGACGCAGAATAAAAGGTTCCACTAATTTTTTGAGAACCGTGGACTGGAGACGATCATTTTGTTTTTGGATTGGCACTTCAAAAGCTTTACGAAATTGAGTTTCTTTACCTAAATAATCGGGGTTAAGGAAGTTAAAAATTGACCATAAATCAAGCAGTCTATTTTCCACGGGAGTTCCCGTTAATGCGAGACGATGTTGTGCAGATAAACTCAAGATTGCTTTAGTTTGTGCCGCTTTAGGATTTTTGATATTTTGTGCTTCATCAATTACTAAACGTTGCCAAGATTGCGAGTTAAATAATTTCAAGTCCTTGCGAACTAAGGTAAAAGAAGTAATGACGATATCCTTTTGACTAGCTACTATCTGAAATTCGTTCTCATCTTGATAGCGCTTACTACCATGGTGAATTAAAACCCGAAGATGGGGGGCAAATTTTTCAATTTCTTTTGCCCAATTTCCCACCACAGAAGTGGGTGCGACTAGCAGAGTTGGTAAAACATTATTATCTCCCTCTCTTTCCCCAACCAATCTAGCAATTACCTGTAGGGTTTTTCCTAATCCCATATCGTCAGCAAGACAACCATTTAACCCCAATTGTTCTAGGTATTGAATCCAGGCAACTCCACGCTTTTGGTACTCCCGCAGCGTTCCTTGTAATTGGGGAGGATTTTCGATCGGTTCTAGTTGACTAGGATTTTGTAATTTCTCTAGCATAGAACCTAAAAAATCATCGGTTTCAACAATAATCTCCTCTGGATATTCGGCAGCTTTTTTCATTAATTCAATCAGATTCATCTCAGGATTTTCCTGCTGATATTTCTGCCAAAAATCCAGCATTTGCTGCATTTTATTTTGTTCTAATTCTACCCATTGTCCTCGAAATTTAACTAAGGGTGTTTTGGTGTTAATTAATTGTTGCCATTCCTCTTGACTAATAGTTTCTTCACCGATGGCTAATTCATATTGGTATTCAATGATGTTTTCGAGGCTAAAAATCCCTTTACTAACGGGGGTAGATTTGCCTGATTTAGAAGTGGTTTTTAGCCGAACTTTAGCGCGTTGACGGCCTTCGGGAGTCCACCAAGCGGGAATAATTACCTTATATCCCGCATCTTCTAAAATCCAAGCAGTTTCTTTTAAGAAAGTAAAAGCTTCTGTAAGGTTGAGAGAAAATCCCGTCGGTTTATCCGTTTCTAATCCTTGCCAAATGGGGGGATAAATACGGGCAGCATAACCCAAACTTAGTAAAATATTTTTGTCTAAATCTTGACCAAAATGCGCTCGTATGCTTGTTCTAGTTTCAGGTACTGCATACCAATATTCGTCTAATTCTAATCGCAGGGAGGGGTCTTGTTTAGAGATGAGGATAAAAGTAATTTGCCACTGTTCAATATTATTTTCTGGGGCCTCGGTTAGTTTAAAACCAAGGCTAAAACTAGATATATTTTGGTCTCCTAGTAATTGCTGTCTCCAAGTTTGCCACTGTTGATATTTTTCTAAAGCGGCAGCGGTTTGCAGAAATCCAGCAGCCTTAGTCACAGAGAAGCAATCACCTATAATTGTCTCGCTAATTTTTTTATCAAAACTGGCAGGAATTGCCGTATTAGTGACAATTTCATTGAGGAGACATTCGGAGAAGTGCCGGAGTAGGGTTTTGGGATCGTATAATTGTGGCGAAGCATGGGGATTTTCAGCGCCGGCAAGACAAATGCGGGGAAGATATTCGAGATAGTGATCGAGATTGGTTTCGTAGGTTGCTGATATAATTTCCCAAAGAGGATAGATGGCAAAGTTAGCGGTTTTCTGGTTATTTGTGGCTAATTCTCGATATTTAAAGGCAGGAATATAGTTATCTTTGAGAATTATTTCTTTAAAAGCTTGACTGTAGTGATACCAAAAAAGTAGATCTGCACCTAACTGAATCTCTGAGGAGTTGTAAAGACAGATAAAGTGCAGATCATTGAGCAGTTTAAGTACAGGATTAAGGGGATAACAATCAATGTGCCAAGATTGCCATTGGCTATTTTCTGGGGGTTCTTTTTCTAGATAACGTAGTAATTCTAAGGAGGGTAAAGGTTGATTCTCGTGACTAGGTAAAAGAAAGTAGCGGGGGACAAATTGCCGACTAAGAGGATTATAATTCGATTGAACTATTCCTAACTCTCCAGTGAGAAAGCTAGTTAATTCTTCTTTGCTTAACTGAAAAGGATGATAATTATCAGCAGTGGTGCGACTCTTTTTCGGGGTGCTAGTTTCTCCCCAAAGATAAAAGCTACCCTTCTGAATAAATTCATCCGTTGATTGGGGAATCCAAGTACCGTGAAGAATTTTCATGGTTTTTAATGAGTACAAAATAACTTAAATGAGGGCAATACTTAGCCTCTAGAAAAATTGTAGCGATTATGGGAGGATTCTCCACACTTTTTTGTCCCTTTGCGAACCCAGAAGTCCTCTGGATAAGAGAAAAAGGTTATTGACTCTCCCCCGCTAACCGCTCGCGCGGTGTAGCGGGGGATTCTCGGTTCTTAGGCTTTTAACTAGATCGACCTGGTTTAACCCGGTCGATCCCCGTCAAATCGCCTCCGCAAGCGTTTTCTAACACGGTCAGTCCGACCGCATTTTTTCCTCGGTTCTCAATTACCTTCGCTGATGCCGTATCTCTCGGTTCAATGTGGCCGCAAGAATCACACCGGTGAACTCTTTCCGATAACGCTTTTTTACCAGTAAT
>NZ_JAPZQM010000519.1:0-8691 GCF_027530565.1 Microcystis sp. LE19-10.1B
TGACCTGTTAAAATCTGATGTTAGTGCAAGAAAATAGGATTGGGACATTCAAAAACCTTGCATTATTCTCCTCGTAGTACATAAACTGGTACAAAAAAAGAGGGCAACAAAGCCTGAAACTCCCGACGACCGGCTACTGACTCCTGACTCCTGACTCCTACCCCCAGGAAAAACTTTTTCAGCAAACCCTAATAAGGGTGTGTTAGCCCTAGCTAACACACCCCTACCGATTATTTCTGGTGGTTAATTTTCCCGCAAAAATCAACAATTGTCCGACTCACCGCAGGGGATGGACAGGGATAGATTAGATAACGACAATATTGGATGCAGTGAAGGTTGGAATACCAAGAAGATTTGCGATTCGAACCGAACCAGCGCCACCAACACCATCTACGTCAAACCATAAAGCACCATTGGCAGTATTGTAGATAAATCTTTGAGCTGCAGTAGCAGCGCTATTGATTCCCGCACCAGAACGGAATTGTGCAGCACCCAAAGGACCAGCAGTCAGTCCACCAGCGAAACCAGTGGCGGAAACATTGATAACATCACCTTGAGAGGAGCTAAAACCCGGGATCCAATCAAATCCTTCGCTGGGACTGTTGAAAACAAAATTGTCAGCACCAGCACCACCGACTAGGCTATCGGTTCCAGCACCACCAACTAAAGTATCTTTTCCATCACCACCAACTAAAGTATCGTTTCCAGCACCACCGACTAGGCTATCGTCGAACGCACTACCTGTGATGAAATAGGAATCAGTGAGGGTGAGTGGTGCGATCGTACTTACTATTTGCGGACCCGACGCTTTCGTGAAAGTAATACCGCCGGTTGTTAGTTGATAAGTGCCGGCAGTCGAAGCTCTAACAAAGGTAAGGCTATCTGCTGGCAGGGAAAGGGTCGTAGAAAAGCCTCCACCGTACTTGGAAAGGGTTGCTGTGTTATCAGCAACGCCTGCTTTGGCTATTCTCCAAACTGTATCGCCGCCCGCACTTAAAAGGCCCAGGGAAGTGAGATTATCGTCGGCAAGGCCTGTTGCTGATATACTAATGGGGACAGTAGGATGGGCGTTCAGGAAAGCGGCAACTGACGTAGTCACATTAGGATTGAAAGTAACACTAGAGGTGGAGTCAGCGAATGATATAGTTACAGTGGGCATGGTTTTTCCTTTGAATGATTTGTTTGAATTTGAAGAGTCTGATAATCTTCCTCCCGATTATTATATACCAAGAAAAAAAATGCAATCATGTTTGCGAGGCTTGTTTCCTGAATTATTGCTAATGGTTAAGTTTTTATCAATTTTGGGTTAATTTTTGGCTGGGTGTGATATAAATCAGACCAGAAATTAAAGTTAATATCACCGATAGCCAAAAAGCCACCAGAGCAATTAAATTATATTCAGAAGGCAAGGGAGCGATTAAGAGAGCGATAGCGACAATTTGGCTGACTGTTTTGCTTTTTCCCCACCAATTAGCCCCTTTTATGTCGCTATTTCCTGTTAAATTCGGATTAATGCGCCAACCAGCGATCGCTAATTCGCGAGCGAGAATCAAAAATACTCCCCAAGCAGCAATTAAATCCATTTCAATCAGAGCTAAGAGGGGAGCGAGAACCAGTAATTTATCGACCAAAGGATCGAGAAATTTGCCTAATTCGGTGATTTGATTTAATTTTCGCGCTAGATAACCATCGAGCCAATCGGTGCTGGCAGCAATCAGAAAGATAATTAAACTTAACCAGCGATCGATTTCTGTGCCTTGGTGCAACCAGTATAAAATTAATGGCAGTCCCAAGAGTCGTGATAGGGTAATCGAGTTGGGTAGGTTCATTTTTGTTAGGGAAGTGGGGAAGTGGGGTGTAGGGTGTGGGGTGTAGGGTGTGGGGTGTAGGGTGTAGGGTGTAGGGTGTAGGGTGTAGGGTGTAGGGTGTAGGGTGTAGGGTGTGGGGAAGTGGGGAAATTTCAACTAATACCCCAAAACCCTAAAACTCCAACTCCCTAAAACTCCAACTCTCAACTCCTGCCTCCTGTCTCCCGGCTCCTGACTCCTGATTTTAGCTGGCTAATTTGAGATCGAAATTACTTTGTTTATTGCCTAATTGTCTGAGCCAACGATAATTATAAGTTAAAGCACCTCGCAGGGTGGGATAAACGGCATAATTAACGCCAAATTCTTGGCAAACTTCCGCTAAGATTGGGGCAATTTTTGGGTAGTGAATATGACAAATTTGCGGAAAAAGATGGTGAACAACTTGATAATTTAATCCCCCTAAATACCAATTTAAAAAGGCATTTTTAGGAGCAAAATCTACGGTAGTTCGCACTTGAAAGATTGCCCATTCGTCTTCGATTTGGTTAGCTGCCGAGGGTTGAATAAATTCGGCGGGTTCCAAAACGTGAGCTAACATAAATACATGACAGGCAAGCACTCCATAGGTCATAAAAGCAATGAGAAAACCGATCGCTATTTCTAGGGGACTATAACCAACTAAGAGAGGAATGCCAATAAACCAAAAGAGATAAACAACTTTTCCGCTCAATAAAACGAATAAATCGATCGGTTTAGGATTGGGAATTTTAATCTCGCCAAAACGATTACAAAAGAGGATGGAGCGCACATCGGAGAATGACCAATAGATAGGAATTATAGCGTAGAGAATCGGGATAAATAAATGTTGATAACGATGATACCATTTATGCTCGGCATGGGGAGTCATTCGCACGATACCATCGCCGTGAATTTCCACATCGTACCCTAAAACATTGGTGTAGGTATGATGGAGATAATTATGACGAAAACGCCAGAGATAACTGGAAGTACCGATGATATAATCGTAGGTCATGCCAAGGAGAGAATTAACCCATTTTTTACTAGAATAGCCGCCATGGTTTGCATCATGACCAATGCTAAAACCGATTCCTGCTAATCCTCCTCCTAAAACCAGACAACCGATAATTTTTAGCCACCAGATATCCGGACCAAAAAGTACAAATAGCCAAGCGGCAATTACCCAAGTTAAAATCGTGATCGTCTTCAGGTACATGGCCAAATTATCTCTGGTGGGGATGCCGTTTTCGGTAAAATAAGCATCAACCCGTTTATTCAATTCCTTTCTAAAACCCTGATTTTCGGTAAAAGTTACTCGCATTCCTAATTTTTGTCCTAGAAGTTGATATGACGGCTATTTGTGGCAGCTCAGAGTGAATTTATGAGTCTTGTACTGGTTTGCTAAGGCTGTCTCAGCATAACTGATAATTTCTCATCAGTCCCTCATCTATTGTCAGAGAAAGAGGTGCGCTTGGCAAGGCAATCGCTCAATTTGTTTGCTACTCTTGCAGAAAATCCTCGGTTTTTACCTAATCAGATATCAGATACCTGTAGCCGGTGATAGAAATGAGCGTTAGGTACTTTTATACTACTATTAAAGCCATTGAAGGCGATCGAGTTTTCTGGTGCGAAGTGCCACAATTAAGAAAATTGATCGATGCGATCGCTGGAAGCGTGGCCGATGATGAAGCGGTGTATTTTTATCTGTGGCAATGCTTACAGAATGATCCTAATAACCAATTAGTCAAGTCCCATTGGATGGTTTTCTTACAATATCGCTCCTGTATGGTAACTCAAAGGGTCTATCAAAATGTCGGCCATCGGATCGATGCTGATTATGAAACCCTCTTCTACTATTTGCTGAATTTGCTTTCTACGGCAATCATTTTTTACGGTAATTTTCAGGATAACAAGACCAAACCGGGATTTTTTCGCTTAATCTTAGAAAAATGGACAGATAAAAAATTAAGAAATACTCTCTATAATTTCCTGCGAGGAGAGTATAAAACGATTGGCAGGACTAATCTCGGTATAGTCAGTCTTTTTAGTGCGAATAAAATTCAAAAAGTTTTACGAACATCGGGTATCTTTAACGAGAATCATCTGCTAATATTTAACTGTTTTCGAGAGGTTAAAAAAGCTTCTCTTAGATCATTGGATAAGTGGCAAGAGGAGGATTGGCAACAAGTAATCGATCGCCTACAGCAGTTACAACCGCAAGTTATTCTCACCGTTGAGGAAGTGCAAGCAAAACTCAATCAAATAGGGGAGATAATGCGTAATCATATCGATCCTCCTTACTCTAAATTTGAGCCTACTAATTATGACGATAATAGCAATTACTTTTGGGAAAATATCCCCAGCAAGAAGCCAAGTAAAGATTTACTACAACAGCAAGAAATCCAGGAAGATATTAATAAGTTATTAATCACTCTTGAGGATGAAGTTAAACAGATTGTATATTGTTACTATCATCAAAAGATGACGCAAGCACAGATCGCTAATCGATTGGGAGTTCACTCATCTACTATTAGTCGAGAAATAACCCAATTATGTAAAAAAATTTATCAGCTACTCTGTGCAAGGGAAGGCAAAGATTGTCCTATTTTGTTAAATGAGATTAAATTACAATCTCGGCAAAAACAAGAGATCGATGCTTATCTGGAATATTTTTGTCAGTCCTACTTAACTCAAATCTAATCTGTTAGGAGATACCATGAAAGTCAACCTCGATATTTTGCAACAAATTAACCCGAAATCCCTTTGGCTAACTTTTTCGGAAACAGAGATTAAACAAGCTCGATCGATTCTCGGTCAATACTCTAATCAAACCGCCAAAAATCAGGCTTTGATTAATTACTTAGTGCAAATATGCCTAAGCAATTGGCTGAAAGATAATCTTGATTGTTCCCTTCAAATAATACCTGAAAACCATCAGTATCTTTGGGAGTTTATTAACGGGTTTACTTGGCAAATTGAAGATAAAAAAGTTACCACTATTCCCAGTCAAGCGATTGACATTGAGGGATTGACAATAGAGCAAGAATGGGTTGATATTCCCGATTTAGCGGCCGATTTTTATCTAGGGGTGCAGGTAGATTTAGCAGAAAAATTTCTCAATATCTGGGGTTTTATATCCAGAAAAGATGTTAAAAGTCTCGCAAAATACGATCCAATTTACCATCAATATTATTTGGACAGTGAGCAAATAATTGATGATTTAGATATTCTTTGGCAGAGTTGTTTAGAGGGAGAGAGTGAAAAAGGAAAACTCGAATCTTTAGCAAACTTATCGCCAGCAACAGCAGAAAATTTAATTAAAAAGTTAGGTCAAGTTTCACCCTATTCTCCGAGATTAGATATTAGTTGTCAGCAGTGGTTAGCTTTGTTGAATAATCAACAATGGCGAGAAAAACTTTATCAGCAGCGTTTAGAGGTAATCCCCACCAAACTTAGTCAATGGTTGCAGGGAATTATTACCGAAAAATGGCAGGAAATCCTCAGCACTATCGACAATTATCGTCCAATTAATCCGGGTTTTTTGTTGGCTGCTGAAAAAATCAGCAGCCGAGAATCTCTGACAGATATTCAGCGAGAAATTAGACAACTGTATGCTAGTCAAAAAGAGGTGGAATTTTCGGAACATTTAACCCCAGAGGAAGCTTTAGCAAAACTGCAACATCAAACCCAAGATGAAACTATTCGCTGGCAAGCGGCCGAATATCTCTGGAATATCGATCCTCATTATCCTAATGCTGCTATCCGCAAAATGCTCGATGTGGGTAGTCAATTAATGGGTTATAAAATCGCTTTAATGGTGGGAGTTTTATCGACCAGTCACCAGAGAATTGCTGTCTTAATTCGTGCCTATGCCATGGACAATTTTGCCAAACTACCCCCCGGTTTATCTTTGCAAATTAGCGATGAAATAGGCCAATTAATCCCCAGTTTAGAAGCAATAGCAAGGGAGAAACCCTTAGATAGCTATCTACAGCTTTATTTTCTAGCTGATGCCGACGATCGCTTTAATGTTAACCTAAGTTTAGGGGACAGTAGCATTACCGAGCAGTTTAGGATTTAATAGAGATAGCAGAAAATGTCAAGGGTAAAGACATGAGCAGAGTTGTGATTCTGAAAATTGGTGATGGCAGTTTTGAAACGGGATTTTCCGTCACTCTAGAAATTCGTGACAATCATCTCTTGATAGCACCTTTTGCTGAGGGGAAATTAGTCCCGAGCCTTGACATTGCTGCCGCTTTGCAAAATTATCGTCGAGCTTATTATCATTGGGTAGAAAGTCAACCCAGTTTAGGAATTACCGTTCCTCATAGTATGATCACCCATGCAGCGGTAGGTGATCCTAGAGACAACCTCAGAAAAGCCACTCAAACTTTAAAAGATAGCTTAAATGAATGGCTAAATTCCAGTTCTCTGAGTTCGATACAAAATCGTATCTTGTTCCATATAGGTACTGAGTCAGAAGTAAGATTTTTTATCCAAACTACCCACTTTGATTTACAACAAATTCCCTGGGAGTGTTGGAATTTTTTACGGGATTGGTGGAATGATGTGGAAATTGCTCTTACTATCCAGAGAAATCCTCCGATAATTAACCTTACTCCTCCAATTCATGTTTTAGTAATTTTGGGTAATATTGACATCGAAAACGAGCATAATTCCCTGTGTTTATCCAGTTTGCAAACGGCACTAGGAAACCCAGATAAGGTTTATATACAAATATTAAGTCCCAGTTCAGAAGTTCCTCTTTCAACGATAAATATTCACAATGAGTTGATCAAAAATCCATGGGATATTGTAGTTTATTTAGGTCATAGTCAAACCAGTAGCGACGGACATGATGGAGTTTTTATCATTGATAATGATACGGCTTTATCTCCTGAACATAATTTAAGAAATTCCCTAGAAATAGCTGTTAAAAAAGGCTTAAAACTTGTTATCTGTAACTCCTGCGATGGGTTAGGTATTGGTCGTCAGTTGGCTAATATCGGAGTACCCCATATTATTGTTATGAAAGAACCCATCGCTGTGCGGGTTGCTTTGAGATTTCTAGAAGTTTTTCTTCCCAATTTTCTTGAACATAAATCCCTACAGGAATCCTTAACAAGCGCTCGACAAGAATTAAGATTACATGAATTTGAGAAGGATGCTGCTAGTTCTTCTTTACTGCCTCGTTTGATAGAAAATCCTGAAGAACCACCGTTAATTTTACCTTTACCCCCTGAAAATACGGAGGAAAATCACCAAAATAATGATGAGCAAAGTTGGCCTTTACGTCTATCTAGTCGCTGGAAACAAGCTCTGTTATTTATTTTAAGTCTTCTGGTAACTTTATCAGTTTTATATTGGGGAGGAGTATTTTCCGATGATGCTAGTAAATACCCAGAAATTAGCTTAGGTGAAGAAATATTATTAAAGACAAACCGACAAGATAACAGTATTGAACGGGGAAGACAAGCTTTTAAAAACAAAGAATATAAACAAGCAATTCAGCTTTTTAAAAAATCCCTCGATCGCTTGCCCAATAATCCAGAGATTCGCATCTATTATAATAACGCTCGTGCGGCTCATCAAGACAGAAATCCCTTAAAAATTGCCACCAGTGTTCCGCTTGGTAATAATCCAGAAATAGCTCAAGAAATTTTACGAGGTATTGCTTTATTGCAACAGGAGTTAAATGATGAACAGGCCAACAACCCCGATTTTCACTTTCTACAGGTAGTGGTCGCTAATGATAATAATAGCCCCGTAGATGCCAAAGATCGAGCCGAAAAATTTGTTAAAGATCCGTCAATTATAGCAGTGGTTGGTCATAATGCTTCTGCTGCTAGTGAAGCGGCCAAAGATAGCTATGTACAAGGGAAAATTGTTGCCCTATCTCCCACCAGCTTTTCCCCGAAAATCTCCGGTAATGGCTATGTGTATAAGATGGTTCCCGATCTGGAAACTTTTGCCACAACCTTAAGTGAATACATCCGCAAACAAACTGACAAGCTAATTATCCAAAACCCCACTAATTTAATTTGTTACGATAATCGCTCTGGGGATAATTATAACTTCGCTCAAAAATATAGAAACATTCTTCTCGGTCAGCAGTTTCAAAAAGTCATTAAAGATGCAGATTTTGACTGCAATATCGAACCAAAAAATAATTTAGATCAAGAGAAAATTTATCAAAAAATCGCTCAATACCAAGTAAATATTCTCATGGTTGCTCCCTATATTGACGATCTGAAAAGAGCCGTCAGTATCTTTAAGCAACGTCCCGCACAACAGTTAAACTTAGTAACTTTAGGTTCACCCACTTTTCAAAGTTATCTCACCCTTGCAGAAGGTAAACAAGGAGTAGAAAATTTAGTTATCACCGTGCCTTGGTATGATCTCAAAAAAGATAATTATATCCACAGTTTTTGGCAAAATAAGATCAATGTTTGGCGCACTCCCATGGCCTACGATGCGACTAAAGTTATCCTCACCGCTTTGCGACAGTTATACCAACAAGGACAAAAATTCGCTCGAGAATCATTAAATCAAGTTTTAAGAAACGATTTTTCTATCGAAGGAATGACTGGCACTGTTACATTTGATCAGAATGGTGTCCGCAACATGAATAATAATCCTGATGATCGCCGCTACTTGATTCTACAGGTCAAAAATGGTCAATTTGTCCCCCTCGCTCCCATTAAATCTGCCGGTCCACTCTAAACCGGTGGTGATTCGGTAGTAGTGATGGCGGCTTAATCCTTTGCTTTGCTGTGCATTGTAGTCATGAATAAAATACCAAAGGGCTCCCCAACGTGATTCTCCATTTTTTTAGAGAAAGATAGACTCTCTCTCACCAGCCGAG
>NZ_JAPZQM010000314.1:0-4189 GCF_027530565.1 Microcystis sp. LE19-10.1B
CCACCTTTTAGACTTTATGCTCGATGAGGCCATCCCTGTTACTCGCGTTAATTCTTCTTGATTTTGGATGGGGAGCTACAGGGCAAAAGCGTTTTGTATTCTGTATTCCTTGCTACATTCTGAATTTGGAATTGCTGGGAATGTAGAGACAGGTCAAGAAATCCGCACCCTTCCCTTGCAACTCTACGAGAACACTGGGCATAATAAAAGTGTCACTAGCGTGAGTTTTAGCCCTGACGGTAAGACATTAGCGACCGGTAGTGAAGACAAGACAATCAAACTGTGGAATGTAGAGACAGGTCAAGAAATCCGCACTCTCACTGGGCATAATGATAGTGTCAATAGTGTGAGTTTTAGCCCTGACGGTAAGACATTAGCTTCTGGTAGTGGTGACGACACTATCAAACTATGGGATGTAGAAACAGGACAAGAAATCCGCACTCTCTTTGGGCATAATGAGGGTGTCTCTAGCGTGAGTTTTAGCAGCGACGGTAAGATATTAGCTTCTGGTAGTTATGACACCACAATTAAACTGTGGAATGTTCAGACAGGTCAAGAAATCCGCACTCTCTCTGGGCATAATGGAAATGTCTTAAGCGTGAGTTTTAGCCCCGACGGTAAGACATTAGCGACCGGTAGTCATGACAACACAATCAAACTGTGGAATGTAGAGACAGGGAAAGAAATTCGCACTCTCTCTGGCCATAATAACAGTGTCACTAGCGTGAGTTTTAGCCCCGATGGTAAGACTTTAGCTTCTGGTAGTTGGGATAACACAATTAAACTGTGGAATGGAAGCAATGGTTGGGATTTAGATGCTTTAATGGGGCGTAGTTGCGATTGGGTGCGGGCTTATTTGCACAATCCTAATTCTGATGTTAGGGAGGAGGATAGGCATTTGTGTGATGGGATTTGATCCCCCCCTGCCCCCCTTAAAAAGGGGGGAGAATTTAGTATCTGGGGAAATTTATCTAAATTTCGTTAAAATTATGATAGAAGGAATCGATCAGAAAAATGATGAATGAAAACTACCCGCTACTTTGAAGAACAAGTCTTGGTCAAAAGACCCTATCTTAAGCGAGAATGGTGTCAACAGGCTATCCAGAATCCAGTTAGACGAGAAATAGAACCAAATGGACGCATTCGTCATTGGTTATACATTCCCGAATTAGGAAAATACTTGCGAGTTGTCACTCTAGATGATGGAGAAACCATTCATAACGCCTTCCCAGATCGTAACTTTAAGGAGTAAAAAATGAAATTTAGTTATTATCCTGAAACCGATTCTCTATACATTAGCCTATCAGAAAAAACAAGCACCGATTCTCAAGAAATCGCCCCTGATATTGTTTTAGATTTTGATAGCGAAGGAAAATTAGTTGGAATTGATATTGATCAAGCTAGTCAAATTGTTGATTTAACTCGTTTAGAAACTGAGTCTTTCCCCCTTAATTCTGTTATTTTAGCTCAATCAAAATAGTCTATATTAGAATCAAATAGCTAAAGAGATAACAATGGCTAAAATCTCCATTTCTTTACCTGATGAACTGGTTAATTACCTAAACCAGAAAGTAGAAGATAAAAGCATTTTCATCGCCTCAATTTTACAACAATGGCGACAACAACAAGAAGCAGAAGAACTCGCCCAAGCTTTTTTAGCAGTAGATGAACTAGAATTAGGATGGACTGACGAATGGCAAACAGCAGCGATTATCAACTCGGAAGCATTATGGCTGAAGTAAAACTTAAATCCAAGCATCTAAACTCCTTAAAAAATTTATTGAAGACGCATTAACCGAAAGACTGCAAGAACTTCAAGAAGGAATTAAGCGCACCCAAGAACGAATAACTCTGTTTGAAAATAAGTAGCTGGTTATAATTAAATTAAAAATGGATTTTAGCTTCGATCCCCCCTGCCCCCCTTGATAAGGGGGGTGCCGATCCCCCCTGCCCCCCTTGATAAGGGGGGTGTCTGATGATTTTTAACGCCTACCTACTTAAGTATCAAATGCAGACACAAGAATTTCTCAGACGATTTGAAAACAATGAATTGCAGCATACCTTAGACTTTGATGAATGGATGGGAGAAGCTTGGATGCTAGAAGCTTTACTGCAAGACAAAGAAGAAATTGAGGAGATAGAATTTGTTGATTAATGACTATTTTCAAGAGATTAGACATCTCATTGAAGCTTGTCCAATAGTTCAATCTTATAACCTCATTACTGATAGTAGAAGTCTTTATGTAGGGTTTGCGGCAAAAAGTAGGGGCGAAGCATTCGGATAGGAAATCTACGGTTTCACCGATAGGTTATGCCCGAATGCTTCGCCCCGAAGATGCAAGGTTTTCAACCACGATTCTCTCAAAATCTTGCACCTGTTTCGCAAAATAGGACCCTAAAACCCTTACCTCGTCTATATTTCACATTTATTCAGCAAGCCCTAATTACACTCTTTTAAAAAGTTTCTTTATTTCGACAGTAGCTGTCAGTATCTCCCGTAATTGTAGCGTTTAGAAATACCTAATCTTAACCAATTAAAAAAGCGAGAAAGTATTAGCAAACCTTCTCGCTTTTTTATCACTAAACCAACGCCTCCACAGCTTGCGGAACTACTGCCGTCTCAGTTGTGGGATTTTCCCCTAGGTAAATTCCCAAAGAACGGGCTGTTTTGACGATAAAACCATCAGGATCAACGGGATAGGCACAGCGATGCTCTTGATGACATTGTTTGATAATTTTGATCACTGGTTTCAGGGGCAAACTACGCACTTGTCCCCCGCGCCAAATCACCACGCGATCGAGTTTTCCCTGTTCGATTAATTCTACGGCCTTAATGCCGAAAGCCGTGGCTAACAGTCGATCCATGGCCAAAGGAGGACGACTTCTTTGCAGGTGTCCCAAAGACATGGCCCGCACATCCATGGAATTGAGATAACAGAAGACGGGATCGGTAACGCACAAAGAGCGAGTTTTGTCAAATATTAATTTTTCTAAATAATCGGCAATATACTTCTCTTTTTGGTTATCTTCGTTTTTAACACCCTCAGAAATCACAATGAGAGCGAATTTACGACCTTGAGCGCGTAATTCTGCCAAATGGCGACAACAACCGTCGATAATTGCGGGAGTGAGAGCCGGGGTTAATTCGGGAATAAAAATCGCATCGGCACCTCCGGCAATCCCAGCATGAAGAGCTAGATGACCGGCATCTCTACCCATCACCTGCACAATCATCACCCTTTCGTGACTAGCGGCGGTAAAGGTGAGATCATACAAAGCTTGAGTAACGATATCGACGGCAGTGGTAAAACCGACTGCCCATTCCGTATAGGGAACGTCATTATCGATGGTTTTGGGAACCGCGATAATATTCCAATTGCCTTTCTGGGCGAGATCGTAGATGATATCGATGCTCCCATCGCCTCCAACGACGATCAGGGCATCTAATCCCAGCATTTCGTATCCTTGCAGGATTTTCGTGGCAATTTCTGGGTTTTCGGGATGTCCTTTGCTCAAAGAACCCAAAACACTACCACTAAGAAACTGCAAAACGTCTAATCCTTTCAAGACCCCGGGTAGGTTATAGCCATGCTGAGTCAGGATCAAATCTTCGGGGTGATATTTTCCCTCGGCAATCTGCATAAAACCGTCGGTCCCGTAGGGAATGCCGTACACATCCCAACCCTTGAGTTTTGATGATTTCACCACGGCACGAATTACCGCGTTTAACCCCGGGCAATCGCCACCACTGGTCAGAATGCCGATTTTTTTCTTTTGATTCTCGTTCATAGTTATATCCTCCTGGATTTTTTTGTCAGTTATCAGTTATCAGTGATCAGATGTAAGTTTTCAGTTTTCAGTTAAGTAGCTGGTTATAATTAAATTAAAAATCGATTTTAGGTTCGATCCCCCCTGCCCCCCTTGATAAGGGGGGTGCCGATCCCCCCTGCCCCCCTTGATAAGGGGGGTGCCGATCCCCCCTGCCCCCCTTGATAAGGGGGGTGCCGATAGGCGGGGGGATCCCCCTTGATAAGGGGGGTGCCGATAGGCGGGGGGATCCCCCTTGATAAGGGGGGTGCCGATCCCCCCTGCCCCCCTTGATAAGGGGGGTGCCGAGCCCCCCTGCCCCCCTTGATAAGGGGGGTGCCGATCCCCCCTTAATCCCCCCTTGATAAGGGGGGTGCCGATC
>NZ_JAPZQM010000762.1:0-1360 GCF_027530565.1 Microcystis sp. LE19-10.1B
TTGAAAAATTTTGCCTCAAACCCTGTCTGCGTAAGGATTTCAGGAGTTTGTACCCAGTAGTTTATTAGTATTACATTGCTTTAACTCAGGCTCTGTAAGACTTTGAGCCATAGCTAGTATATTTATACGGGGGAAGTTCAGATATACTATCACAAATAGTGGGACAAAGATTGAGGCAAAATCAATAAGCGATCGCAGAGAATAACCACAAAGACACAAAGACACAAAGACACGAAGATTAGGCTGGTTAATTCTTCTTGCCATCTAATCAGAATTGGGTGGTTTATGCATTGCTAACCAACCCAACTGGACTTTATTTGAGGGGTAATGTTCTAGATGTTAACTAGGTTAAAGATGGCATAGCCAACGCATAATTGAAACCAGTTGATTATCATTGGTTAAGTTAGCGGCATTGGTGAGTTTTTTCGTCTCTAATTGCTGATAAATTTCCCTAGCCATTTTTGTTTCAATAGCAGCGCCGATAAAAAAAGTATAAGGATGCTTAGAGATTTTTCTAAAAGCATCATCAATTCTCTGCAAAGCAGTACGAGCAGTTTTCCAATGTTCATCTGCTCGAGCGGGATCAATCCCACCTTTCAATTCTCCCAAAGCAATGTATAAATCAGGAGATTGTAAGGTTTGTTTCAATCCCTAAGCTAGGGAGAGGAATGTAAAGATTTATTAAATTGTAGCGTAGGATACTTTGACCCCACTAAACAGTATTGGCTATTCTGCTAGATTGAATTGCACGGAGTTTTTCAACGCAAACCATCTTGATCCAATCCTGACGATTCATGTTCTGCAATTGACACTCTACATCTATGCTTCGTAGTAATTCCGGGGGAAAATCAAGATTAATCTGTTGCTTAACCTGAAAATTACCTGTGAAATGCTCAGAGACATCTTTCCCTAGATGTGCTTGTTGAGCAATTTCCTCAATATCTTTAATTTCAGTTGACTGTTTCCTCATAGCTTTTGCGCTCCTGTTTAGTTGATTTCCAAGCGGTGACAACCCAAATGTAATCACCGACTTCATCGACTCTGTATTCTACGATGAATGTTGTTAACGTTCCGCCCGCAAAGCCAACAATCCGATATTGCTCTGGCTGCTCAGAGCGTTGGTCTTCGATGTAAGGTTTTTGACACTCCCGTCGCTAAAAGCGAGGGATTCTTGGTTCACTGACTCAAGTTGTCTTAGCAGGTATTTCTACCAACCAAAATAGAGCTTAAATCTCCCCAAGCGTTTAGGTCTAACGACCAGCTTCCGATATGCCCTATCGTAGCTTTTTTGAGTATATTTAATGCCGCCATTTTGTCTCTATCTTCCACATATCCGCAGGAACAAACATGAGTTCTAACT